>JBOGXS010000001.1:0-2400 GCA_050693815.1 Thermoleophilaceae bacterium
GCCGAGCGCGGCGCGCCGGGTGAGCCGAGCCGGCATCTACCGCACACACTAGATGGCTGATTACGAATTCACGTGGCGCGTCATCCGGGGGTGCGGGAATGAGCAATCAGTCATCTAGCCTTCACCCCGTGAGGATCTCCCGGGCGCAGTGGGACGAGCTCGTCGCGCACGCGCGCGAGGAGGTGCCGAACGAGTGCTGCGGCTACCTGTGGCTGTCAGACGGCACCGTCGAGGGCGTGGCGCGGGCCACGAACGAGCGGCACTCGCCCTACGGCTACGAGCTCGACGCCCAGAGCATGTTCGCCGCCTACCGGCTCTCCGAGGAGGAGGGCCGCCAGGTGGGCAGCTATCACTCGCACCCTCGAAGCGCCGCGAAGCCCTCCCAGACCGACCTCAACCTGGCCCGCAACTGGCCGGACTGGCTCTATCTGATCGTCTCCCTCGACGGCGAGCCGACCGTGCGCGCGTGGTGGCTCAAGGACGGGCGAATGGAGGAGGAGCAGCTCGACCTCGCCTGAGCTGATCTGTCCGTCCTGCGGTTCCGGGACGGAGGAGGGCGCCTTCTGCTCGCGCTGCGGTATGCCGCTGGTGCAGCGGGACGGGGCGGCCCTCGAGGATCCGCTCTCGGAGGCACACGGCCGCGCGCGCAAGATCGACCCGCGCTACGTGGAGGGTGAGCTCGTGCGAGTGGCCGGCGGGCGCAACCAAGCCGAGGCCGAGCTGATCCAGGGCATCCTCCTGGAGGAGGGCATCCCGAGCATGCTGCGCCGCACGGCGGGCTTCGACGTGCCGGACTTCCTCGCGGCGGGCCCGCGCGACGTGCTCGTGCCGGACTCGGGCCGGGAGGTGGCCCGCGAGCTGCTGAACCAGGCCGATCTCGCCCCGACCACCGGTCCGGTGGCCCGGCCCAGCCCGCTCAAGCTGGCCGCGGCGATCGTCCTCGGTGGGGGGGCCGCCGCCCTGGTGGCGTGGCTTCTCCAGGGCGGCGGCTGAGAGGTAGGCTTCGCCGCTCGCCATGGATTTCGCCCCGTCCGATCGCGTCGCCGCCCTGCTCGAGCGGGTTCGCGAGTTCACGGAGGAGCACGTCGACCCGGTCGAGGCGGAGGCCACCGACGCGCTCGACCGCGAGGTCGGACCTGGCGTGCCCTACCCGCGGATCATGGTCGAGCTGCGCGAGCGGGCCCGGGGCGAGGGGCTCTGGAATCTGTTCCTCCCGGACGAGCGCTACGGCCCCGGGCTCACCAACTGGGAGTACGGGATGCTCTGCGAGCCGATGGGCCGCAGCGCCGTCGCGCCCATGGTCTTCAACTGCGCGGCGCCCGACACCGGCAACATGGAGATCCTGGCCGAGCACGGCAGCGACGAGCAGCGCGAGCGCTGGCTCGTGCCGCTCCTCGACGGCGAGATCCGCTCCTGCTTCGCCATGACCGAGCCCGAGACGAGCGGCTCCGATCCGACCGGTCTCGCCGCGCGCGCCGAGCTGGACGGCGACGAGTGGGCGATCGACGGGCACAAGTGGTTCATTTCGGGCTACAACGGGGCGGCGCTGGCCATCGCGATGGTCGTGACCGACCCCGACGCGCCGCCGCACAGGCGCGCGAGCATGATCCTCGTGCCGGTCGACACGCCCGGGTTCGAGGGCGTTCGCCCGGTGCCGGTCATGGGCCACGACGAGGGCCCTGGCCACTGGGAGGTGCGCTACGAGGACTGCCGCGTCCCGGCCGACAACGTGCTCGGCGAGCGCGGCGCCGGGTTCGCGATCGCCCAGGACCGGCTCGGCCCGGGGCGCATCCACCACTGCATGCGGGCGATCGGATCGGCCGAGCGGGCCTTCGAGCTTATGTGCCGCCGGGCCCACGACCGGCAGGCGTTCGGCGGGCCGCTCGCCGAGAAGCAGTTCGTCCAGGACTTCATCGCGACGTCGCGGATCGAGATCGACCAGGCGCGGCTGATGGTGCTCCACGCCGCCTGGCGGATGGACACCGAGGGCAAGCGGGCCGCCCGCCAGGACATCTCGATGATCAAGGTGATCGCGGCGCAGATGCACCAGCGCGTGCTCGACCGCGCGATGCAGGTGCACGGCGCCCTCGGCATGTCCGACGACGTGCCGCTGGCCGCCCAGTGGCGCCAGGGGCGCTGGCTGAGGATCGCCGACGGGCCCGACGAGGTCCACAAGATGGTGATCGCGGTGCGCGAGCTCAACCGTTTCAAGCCTCAAGAGCAGGACGCCCAGCGGGCACCGGTCGCGGCCGGGCGGGCTGCGAGCGAATCACCCGCGTGACCACCGGGCTCAGCGACGAGCAGCAGGCGTTCGTCGAGGCCATCCGGGACTTCGCCGCGCGCGAGCGCTTCGAACGCCCCGCCGAGGACGGCCACGACGAGAACGTGGCGGCGCAGATG
>JBOGXS010000002.1:0-7744 GCA_050693815.1 Thermoleophilaceae bacterium
CCGCCGGGCCATCTGACGGTGCGGTTTCTCGACGTCGGCCAGGGCGACGCCACCCTGGTACAGCACCCCGACGGCACGGCCGTCCTGTTCGACGCCGGCGCGCCCGAGGCCGGCGCGGCGCGCCTCCTGCGCAAGGCCGGCGTCGAGCGTCTCGCCCTGGTGGTGGCCACCCACGCCTCGCGCGACCACCACGGCGGCCTCGAGGAGGTGCTGCGGCGCTTCCCGGTCGACACCCTGCTCGACGGCGGAGACGGCACCGGCGATCCCGGCTTCCGTGCGGTCCTGCGCACCGCCGCCGAGAGGGGCGTCCGGATCGTCCCGGCCACGGCGCCGCTGGGGCTCGGGCTCGCGGGCGGCGAGCTGCGCATCCGGATCGTGTCGCCGCCCCCGCGAGCGCCGGGGCCCGCGCCCGAGGACCCGAATCTCAGGGCCGTCACCGCGATCGTGAGCGCCGGCGCCTTCGACCTGCTGCTCTCCGCCGACGCCGAGAGCGACGCGCTCCTCCCGCTCGACCTCCCCGACGTGGACGCGATGAAGGTGCCGCACCACGGCAGCTCCGACCCGGGGCTGCCCGAGCTGCTCGAGCGGATCGACCCCGAGCTCGCCGCGATCGAGGTCGGCGCGAACACCTACGGCCACCCGACGCCGTCGACGCTCGGCGCGCTGCGGCGTGCGAACGTGACGACCTACCGCACCGATCGTGACGGGACCGTCACGGTGAGCATCGCCGGCGGCGGGATGCGGGTGGAGACGGAGCGTTGAGCTCGAGGACCGGCGGGCCGGGCCGCCGAGGGAGCTCGCGCCGAGCATCGTCCCCGAGTCAGCTCGCGCCGAGCCTCGTCCTAGACTCCGAGCCCGGTGTCCGACCTGAAGCCCGCCTACCTCGTCTGCGGCGACGACGACGCCAAGATCGACGCCTGGCGCGCCCGCGTTCGCCGGCGGGCGGAGGAGGAGCGCGGGCCGGGCGGACTCGAGACCTTCGACGCCCGCCAGAGCGAGCCGGCCGAGGTCGCGGCCGCGCTGGCCGCCCTGACCTTCGACCCCGCCACCCGCTACCTGCTGGTCGACGACACCGGCGCCTGGAAGGCCGGCCGCCTCGAGCCGCTCGAGGCGGCGCTCGCCGACATGCCGCCGGACACGGTGCTCGTGGTCATAGTGCGCGGCAAGGCGATCAAGCCGCTCGCCAAGGCCGTGGAGAAGGCGGGTGGCGAGCTGCGGGAGTACGCTGCTCCCAAGCCCTGGCAGGTGCCCAAGTGGACCGTCGAGCGCGGACGCGATCTCGGCCTCCAGCTGGACCAGGAGGCGGCGAAGGAGCTCGTCGCGCTGGTGGGCACCGGCCAGCAGCGCCTGTCGCGCGAGCTCGAGAAGCTGGCGCTGGCCCTACACCCGCGCACGAACGTCACCAGCGCCGACGTCGACGCCCTGGCGGCGCGGGACAGCTCACCGCAGGCGTACGACCTGGCCGACGCCCTCGTGGCCGGCGACCTGCGCGCCACCCTCGCGCTGGCCGAGCGGCTCGAGGCCCACGGCGAGCGCCCCGGACGGCTCGTCTACCCGGTCGTACGGCGCCTGCGCGAGGTGCATCGCGCGGCCGCCCTGCTCGACTCCGGCATGCCCGACGCCAAGGTCGGCGAGGCGCTCAGGGCGCCGCCCTGGCTGGCGAAGAAGACCGTCGCGCGGGCGAAGAAAGCCGACCGCGCCGCGCTCGAGCGGGCCATCTGCATCTTCGCCGACCTCGAAGTCGAGATGCGCGGCGGCGGCGAGGTCCAGCTCGACGAGGACACCGCCTTCTCGCTGGCGCTGGCACGAGCGGCGGGCTAACCCGGCGCGTAGGGGTACCACCACTCCTTGGGCGCGATCTTCGTCTCGATGTGGACGTGCTTGGTCTCCTGGAAGGCCTCCAGCCCCTCCTGGCCCAGCTCGCGGCCGAAGCCCGACTGCTTGAACTCGCCGAACGGCCCGGCGTCGTGGTCGGTGAGCGGGTCGTTGATCCAGACCGTGCCGGCGCGGATCTCGCGCAGGCAGCGCACCGCGGTCTCGAGGTCACGGGTGTAGACGTTGGCGCCGAGCCCGTAGCGCGTCGAGTTGGCAAGCGCGATCGCGTCGTCCAGCGACGCCACCGGCACGATCGGGGCCACCGGGCCGAACGTCTCCTCGCGCAGCAGGTCCGTTTCGGCGGGCGCGCCGGTGACCACCGCGGGCGCGAAGTAGTGGCCGCGCTCGCGGCCCGCCCGGTCGCGGCCCGCCCGGTCGCCGCCCACCACGAGCGAGGCCCCCGCCGCCACCGCGGCCTCCACCTGTGCCTTCTCGACGGCGAGCGCCGCTCCCTCGCCCGCGACCTGCTCGCCGCGGATCAGGAGTCTGGTTTCCACGAACCGGCCGGCCGGATCAGGACAGGCCCGACCGGATCCGCGCCGCGCGCGCCTTCTTACGCGCGCCGTTGTTGCGGTGCAGCGCCCCCGTCTTCACGGCCTTGTCGATGCGGGAGACGAGGGTGCGGTACTCGCCCTCGGCCGCGGACGAGTCGCGACCGTCGACGGCCGACTCGAGCCGGCGGAACCAGGTCTTGACCTGCGAGGTGCGCCGGCGGTTCTCGAGGCGCTCGCGCTCCGCCCGATGGATCCGCTTTTCTTGTGAATGGATGTTGGCCATTGACGCACCGAAGCCGCGACCGGGCAGCCGGCGCGGCGGAGGCCCAGTGTAGCGCGTGGCGACCGGCGTGCCCGACCGGCCCGGCCACGCGCGCCGGCTCGCTCGCAACACCGTCTTCTTCTCCCTGGCCACCGGCCTGTCGCGCCTGCTCGGGCTGGTCCGGGAGGTCGTGGCGGCGGGCCTGTTCGGCGTGACGGCCGCCATGTCGGCCTTCACGATCGCCTTCCAGGTGCCGAACCTGGTGCGCGCGCTGTTCGCCGACTCCGCCCTCCAGGGCGCCTTCGTCCCGGTCTTCACCGAGCTGCTCGAGAAGGGCGAGCGCCGGGAGGCCTTCCGCGTCGCCTCCAGCCTGTTCTTCCTGATCTGCCTGCTGCTGGGCGCGGTCACCGCGCTGTTCGTCCTCTTCGCCGAGCCGCTGATGAGCCTCTTCGCGCCCGGGTTCGACGACGACCCCGCCCTGAAGGACCTCACCGTCCAGCTCGCGCAGCTGATGTTCCCGATCGTCGTACTGCTCGCTCTCAGCGGCCTGGTGGTCGGGGTGCTCAACTCGTTCGAGCACTTCGCCGTGCCGGCCCTCGCCCCTGTGGCGTGGAACGCGGTGATCATCGCCGCGCTGGCCGCGCTGGTGCCGCTCCTGCCGGAGGAGGACGAGATCTACGCCTACGCCATCGGGATCCTGGCCGGCACCGTGGTCCAGTTCGTGCTCCCGCTGCCGTGGCTGCGCGGCCGGGGCGGGGGCGTGACGCTGCGGCTCGACTGGCGCGACGAGCGCGTGCGGCGGGTGCTCAAGCTGATGTTCCCGGTCACGCTCGCGCTCGGGCTGATCAACCTCAGCCTGCTGATCAACTCCCTGTTCGGCACGCTCGTGTCCGAGCAGGCACCGGCGGCAATCGACAAGGCGTTCCGCCTCTACCAGCTGCCCCAGGGGCTGTTCTCCGTCGCGATCGCCACGATCCTGTTCCCGACGATGGCGCGCTTCGCAGCGCGCGGCGAGCGGGACGACCTGCGCCGCACGATGGCGGGCGGCGTGCGCCAGATCTGCCTGCTGCTGATCCCGAGCGCGGTGATCATGGCCGTGCTGGCCGAGCCCGTCACGCGGCTCGTCTACGAGCGCGGCGCGTTCGACGCCGAGGCCACCGACCTCACCGCCACCGCGCTGCTCTGGTGGTCGGTCTCGCTGCCATTCCAGGGAGTCAGCCTGCTCCTCTCGCGCACGTTCTTCAGCCTTCAGCGGGCCTGGGCCACCACCGCGCTGTCCGGGGTCAACCTGCTGGTGAACGTGGCGCTGGCCGCGGCGCTCTACGAGCCGTTCGGGATCGCGGGCATCGTGATCGGCACGGTGGCCGGCACCGTGGCGATGTGCGTGGCGCAGGGGTGGCTCCTGCGCGGCGAGCTCGGCGGAGTGGAGGGGGCCCGCACGCTGGGCGCGGCCCTGCGCATGCTGGCGGCCGCGGCGCTGCTCGGCGGCGTCTCGTACGCCGTGTGGTACGGGCTGGACGAGGCGCTCGGACGCGCCCTGGCCGCCCAGGCCGTCGCGGTGCTGGCCGCCATCGGCGCCGGCGTGGCGGTCTACGCCGCCGCGGTGTGGGTCCTGCGCGTGCCGGAGGCGCGGCAGATCCGCCGCCTGCTGGTTAGCCGCGGCGCGGCCCGAGGGTAGGAGCCGGTCCGCGGATCGCGCCGTGGCGCAAGCACTCGGCTCGGCCGAGTGCGCGCGGATCGGCATACTCAAACGGTGCCTGCCCCGGCGAGCAACATCCGCAACTTCTCGATCATCGCCCACATCGACCACGGGAAGTCGACGCTGGCCGATCGCATCCTCGAGCTCACCGGGGCGGTCGACCCGCGCGACCACCGTCCGCAGCTGCTCGACTCCATGGACCTCGAGCGCGAGCGCGGCATCACGATCAAGGCGCAGGCCGTTCGCGTGGAGTACACGGCCCGCGACGGAAAGCTCTACCGGCTGCACCTGATCGACACCCCCGGGCACGTCGACTTCACGTACGAGGTCTCCCGCTCGCTCGCGGCGTGCGACGGGGCGCTGCTGCTGATCGACGCCTCCCAGGGGGTGGAGGCCCAGACCGTGGCGAACACGTACCTCGCCGTGGACGCGGGCCTCGAGCTGGTCCCCGCCCTCAACAAGATCGACCTGCCGGGCGCCGAGCCCGAGCGGGTGGCGGGCGAGATCCACGAGCTGCTCGGAGAGGACGAGGTGATCCAGGTCTCGGCCAAGTCGGGCGACGGGGTGGAGGAGCTGCTCGAGGCCCTCGTCTCGCGCGTACCGCCGCCGGAGGGCGACCCCGACGGACCCGCCCGCGCGCTCATCTTCGACTCCGAGTTCGACCAGTACCGCGGCGTCGTGGCGTATGTGAGGGTCGTCGACGGCGAGCTGCGCAAGGGTGCCGCCATCCGCGCCATGCAGACCGGCACCGAGGCGGAGGTCGACGAGATCGGCTTCCTCGGTCCCGGCGTGACCCCGGTCGAGGCGCTCCGCGCCGGCGAGGTGGGCTACCTCATCACGGGCGTCAAGGACGTGTCGCAGCTGCGCGTGGGCGACACCCTGACCACCAAGGCCGGCGCGGCCGGCGAGCCGCTGCCCGGCTACCGGGAGATCAAGCCGATGGTCTTCTGCGGACTGTTCCCGGTCGAGACCAACCAGTTCCCCGACCTGCGCGACGCGCTCGAGAAGCTCGCCCTCAACGACGCCGCGCTCACCTGGGAGCCGGAGACGAGCGAGGCGCTCGGCTTCGGCTTTCGCTGCGGCTTCCTGGGCCTGCTGCACATGGACATCGTTCGCGAGCGGCTCGAGCGCGGTCTACGGGGTGAGCGCTCCGCGTCCACCCCTCGACGGGACCTCGCCCTGCTTGCCACCGCGCCCAATGTCGAGTACGACGTGAAGCTCACCGACGGCACCGACGTGGTGGTGCACTCGCCCTCGGACATGCCCGACCGGGCCGTGGTCGCCGCGATCGAGGAGCCCTACATCCGGGCCACGATCCTGTGCCCGAAGGACCACGTCGGAGCGGTCATGGAGCTGTGCCAGGAGCGGCGCGGCACGCACGCCGACATGACCTTCCTCAGCCCGGAGCGCGTGCAGCTCCAGTACGACCTGCCGCTGGCCGAGATCGTGCTGGACTTCTTCGACCAGCTCAAGTCGCGCACGCGCGGCTACGCGTCGCTCGACTACGAGGTGCTCGGCATGCGGGAGGGCGACCTGGTCAAGCTCGACATCCTGCTGGCGGGGGACAAGGTCGACGCCCTGTCGATGGTCGTGCACCGCGACAAGGCCTATCCGGCCGGCCGCCAGCTCGCCGAGCGGCTGCGCAAGCAGATCCCGCGGCAGCAGTTCGAGGTGGCGATCCAGGCCGCGATCGGCTCGAAGATCATCGCCCGCGAGTCGGTCAAGCCGATGCGCAAGGACGTGATCGCCAAGTGCTACGGCGGCGACGTCACGCGCAAGCGCAAGCTGCTCGAGAAGCAGAAGGAGGGCAAGAAGCGGATGAAGCAGGTGGGCCGCATCGAGGTGCCCCAGGAGGCGTTCCTGGCCGTGCTGGAGCTCTCCGGGGATTCGATCCGCCCGGCGCGGGCCAGCCCGCGCCCTCCGGCAGGGCGCTCCTGATCGTCCTGGTCCACGCCGGGGCGTGCGACGCGCGGATGTGGGACGGGTTCGAGCTGGCCGGAGCGCGCCGCCACGAGCTGCGCGGCTTCGGCGAGACGCCGCTGCCGCCGGCCGGCCGCTTCTCGCACGCGGACGACCTGGCGGGGGCGCTCGGCGCGCCGGCCACGCTCGTCGGCGCCTCCTTCGGCGGGCAGGTGTGCCTGGAGGTGGCCAGCCGCCGCCCCGAGCTCGTCACCCGGCTGGTGCTGCTCGACGCCGCGCTGCCCGACCACGACTGGTCGGACGAGATCCTGCGCTACGCCGAGCGCGAGGAGGAGCTGCTCGAGCAGGGCGAGCTCAGCGCCGCCGCGGCCTGGAACGCGGACTTCTGGCTCGAGGACCCCGCTCACCGGGAGCGGGTGATCGCGATGCAGGAGCGCGCCTTCCAGCTCCAGTCGGAGTCGGAGGCCGAGGAGGTCGAGACGGACTCGATCGAGCTCTCGGCGGTGGCGGCGCCCACGCTCGTGGTGGTGGGCGAGCTCGACAAGGCCGACTTCCACCGCATCGCGGAGCGCCTCGCGCGCGAGATCCCGGACGCCGAGAGCGCCGTGATCGGGGGCGCCGGCCATCTGCCGGCGCTGGAGCGTCCGCTCGAGACGGCGAAGTTCGTGCAGGACTTTTTAGGTCGTCCTTAGAACACCGTCGTAGCTTGCCGGCCGTGACCACGGAAACGTTGCCCCGTCAGCCTGCTCCGGACCCGACTCTGGACTCGCTCCAGCAGTTCCTCGACGGCATCGCCGCGACCCCGCTGCTGACCCGCGAGGAGGAGGTCGAGCTCGCCAAGCGCATCGAGCGCGGCGACCTCGTGGCGAAGGACCACATGACGCGCGCGAACCTGCGCCTCGTGGTCTCGATCGCCAAGCGCTACCGCAACCAGGGGCTGCCCTTCCTCGACCTGATCCAGGAGGGGACCATCGGCCTGGTGCGGGCGGTCGAGAAGTTCGACTGGCGCAAGGGCTGGAAGTTCTCGACCTACGCGACCTGGTGGATCCGCCAGGCGATCTCGCGTGCCATCGCCGACAAGGGCCGCACGATCCGCATCCCGATCCACATCGACAACGTGCTCAAGAAGCTCGACGGCGCCCAGCGCAAGCTGGAGGCGCAGGGCGATCGCGACCCGACGGTCGAGGAGATCGCCGAGCTGGCGGGCGTGGACCCGGTCGAGGCGGACGTGATCATGCGCGCCGCCCAGCAGCTGGTCTCGCTCGACAAGCCGGTGGGCGACGACGCCGACGCCGCCCAGTTCGGCGACCTGATCCCCGACGAGTCGAGCCAGAGCCCCTTCGACGCCGCGGTGGAGTCGCTCATGCACCAGCGCCTGCGCGAGGTGCTGGACCACCTCTCGTACCGCGACCGGCGCATCGTCGAGCTGCGCTACGGCCTGGGCGACGAGCCGCCGCGCACGCTCGACCAGGTGGCCAAGCTGTTCGGCCTCAC
>JBOGXS010000003.1:0-8621 GCA_050693815.1 Thermoleophilaceae bacterium
AGGCTG
This sequence comes from Thermoleophilaceae bacterium, assembly GCA_050693815.1. Classification (GTDB taxonomy): domain Bacteria; phylum Actinomycetota; class Thermoleophilia; order Solirubrobacterales; family Thermoleophilaceae; genus JACVRW01. The sequence continues at coordinate 7 of JBOGXS010000003.1, forward strand.
CCCACGAGCGCGCCCGCTCCGACGGCCGCCAGGACCGTGCCCCACGCCGCCGCGCCGCCGAGGTCGCGGTCGGCCACCACCGGGCCGAGGGCGCTCCACGCTCCCCAGAGCATGTTGCTGATCGCGAAGTAGAGGACGAACGTCCACACCCACCGGCGCGAGCGGAACGCGCCCCATCCCTCGCGGAGGTCGCTCACGAACGAGGCCGCCGCGCGGGCGACTCGAGCGGGCACCCGCAGCCGCATCAGGCACAGCGCGCTGACGGCGAACGTGGCGGCGTCGACGGCCATCGCCCACCCCGCCCCGGCGGCGGCCACCAGCACGCCGGCCGCCAGGGGGCCGGCGATCTCACCGCCGGAGACAGCCGTGGACCGCAGGGCGTTGGCCGGCTGCAGCTCCTCGGCCGGGACGACCTCCGGCAGCAGCCCGGTGGACGCCGGGTTGAAGAAGCCGGTGGCCGCGCCGGTCACGCCGGCCAGCGCAGCGAGCATCCACAGCTCGGCCGTCCCCGTCAGGAGCAGCGCCGCCATCGCGCCCTGACTCCCCACCCGCACGATGTCGGCGCCGATCATGACCGCCCGGCGCGAGCTGCGGTCCGCGACCACGCCGCCGATCAGCACGCTGCCCACCATGGGCGCCGTCGCGCAGGCCAGCACGAGGCCCACGGCCGAGGCCGAGCCGCCGACCTCGAGCACGGCGAACGCGAGCGCCACGGCGACCATGCGATCGCCGAAGACCGACACGGCCTGGCCGAGGAAGAGCAGCCGGAAGTCGCGCAGGCGGAGCACCTGGACGCTGTCGGGGAGGAACGGCACGAGCGCGCAGGCTAGGCGAAGCACTCCGGCCGGGGCGAGCGCGCCGCATGCCGTCCGTAGACTCCGCGCTGGCATGCGCCGGGTCACCTTCTCGCGCAACTTCACGCTCTCGCTGTCGCGCACCTGCCGGTGCTACTGCAAGTACTGCGCGTTCGCCACGCACCGCGCGCACCTCTACTCGCCCGAGGAGGTCGAGCGGCTGCTCGACGACGCGTCTCGGCGCGGCGCCAAGGAGCTGCTCGTGCTGACCGGCGAGAAGCCGGAGGTGAACGCCGAGGTGGCGGCGCGGCTCCGCTCCTACGGCCACGAGGACTTCACCTCCTACGTGGCCTGGGCCTGTGAGCGGGCCCTCGAGCGCGGGATGCTCCCGCACACGAACATCGGCGTGATGTCCGCGCCCGAGCTCGCGCGCCTGCGGGAGGTGACCGCCTCGCAGGGGCTCATGCTGGAGTCGACCAACCCGGACCTCGTCGTGCACCAGGGCTCGCCCACCAAGCACCCGGAGGTGCGGCTGCGCATGCTGCGCGAGGCCGGCGAGCTGAGCATCCCCTTCACCAGCGGCATCCTGGTCGGCGTTGGGGAGGCGCCCGAGGAGCGGGTGGGGGCGCTGGCCGCGCTGGCCGAGGTGCACGCCGAGTACGGCCACCTCCAGGAGGTGATCCTGCAGAACTTCGTGCCCCATCCCCGCTACTACGGCGCCGAGCCGGCCGAGATCGCCGACGAGGCGCAGCGCTCCCAGCGCCGGGGCGATCCGGTCGAGGCGCCGGGGTGGGCGCAGCCGATCTCGCTCGACGACATGCGCCTCCTGGTCCGCGAGTGCCGGCGCCTGATGCCGGACGTGGGCATCCAGATCCCGCCGAACCTGTCGGACTGGTGGCTGCCGCTGGTCGAGGAGGGCGCCACCGACCTCGGTGGGCTGAGCGCCAACGGCGACCACATCTCGCCGGAGCACCCCTTCCCGTCGGTGCACCGGATGCGCAGGCAGCTGGCCCCGCGCGGCCACGCGCTGACCGAGCGGCTCTGCGTCTACCCCCAGTACATGCACCCCGACTGGCTCGAGCAGGGCGTGCTGGACGTGGTGAAGCTGAGGTACTGGAGCTTCATCCCGCGGCGCGGCTCGGGGCGCCGCGAGGAGCGGGCGATCCGGGGCGACCGCGTGCCGGCCGCCATCGAACGCGGCCGCGACGGCGCGCCGCTCTCGGAGCACGAGCTGACCGCCCTGTTTGCCGAGACCCGTCCCGAGGCGGTGGAGGACATGCGCCAGGCCGCCGACGAGCTGCGCGCCGAGCTCGCCGGCGACACCGTCACGTTCGTGGTCAACCGCAACATCAACGTGTCGAACGTGTGCACGGTCGGGTGCGCCTTCTGCGGCTTCGGCCAGGGGCGGCGCTCCCCGGACGCCTACGAGCACTCGGAGGCCGAGTTCGTGCGCCGCGTGGAGGAGGCGGTCGAGTTCGGGGCCACGGAGATCTGCATGCAGTCCGGCATCCACCCGGACTGGACGATCGCCGACTACGAGCGCTGGCTGCGCCTCGCGAAGCGCACCGCGCCCGAGCTCCATCTGCACGCCTACTCGCCGATGGAGGTCGATGCGATGGCCGGCGATCTCCCGCTGGACGAGGTGTTCGCGCGCCTGCGCGACTCCGGCCTCGGCTCCACGCCCGGCACGGCCGCCGAGGTGCTGCACGACGGGGTGCGCGAGCGGATCTCGCCGAACAAGCTGCCGGTCGGGCGCTGGGTGGAGGTGATCGAGGCCTGCCACGCCGCCGGCCTGCGCTCGACCGTGACCGTGATGTTCGGGCACGTCGAGGAGCCCTGGGAGTTGGCCGAGCACATGCGCGTGGTCCGGGAGCTCCAGGAGCGCACGGGCGGGTTCACCGAGTTCGTACCACTCTCGTTCATCCCCTTCCACACGCTGCTCGGGCGCACGCACGGGATCGAGGAGATCTCGCGTGAGGAGAACCTCAAGCACACCGCCGCCTTCCGGCTCGCGCTGGGACGCAGCGTGCCGAGCCTTCAGGCGAGCTGGGTGAAGATGGGTCTCGACGCTGCCACCGAGGCGCTGCGGTGGGGAGTGAACGACCTGGGCGGCACGCTGATGGAGGAGTCGATCTCGCGCATGGCCGGCTCCGCGCACGGCGTGCGGCTCGACCCCGCCGACCTGATCGGAGCCGCCCACGCGGCCGGCCGGCCGGCCGCCGAGCGGGACACCCTGTACGGCATCCGGCGCCGGTACGAGCTGCCGCTGGCGGCGTAGGCGACCGCCTGCATCGACTGTCGACTTGTTCGGCCGCAGGCCGAGTAACTCGACACTCGACTCGCGGCCGAGGGGCGCGCGTCAGCGGAACAGGTCCTGCTCGCGCGGGCGCCGCAGCGCCGCGGCCCCCGGTCCGTCCTCGGCCGTGACGTATCGCGCGAGGCCGCGCACGAGCACGGCGGGGCGGCTCGAGTCCTTGGCCCGGGCCAGGTCGGCGGCCGCGGCCACCGCGTCGGCGATCGCGATCGACGTGGCGCGCAGCTCGCGCCCGTAGGCGTCGGGGCGGCCGATCCACTGGTCGAGTGGGACGAGCCCGGCCGCGCCGATCGCGACGTCCACCTGCCCGAGGCGCCAGGCCCGGCCGAAGGAGTCGGCCACGACGATCGCGGGCCGCACCCCGCGCGCCGCGGACACGCGGGCGCGAAGCGCGCGCGCCGAGCGGTCGGGATCGTCGGGCAGCAGGACGAGCTCGCCCGGGTGGGAGGCGTTCGACTGGTCCACGCCGGCGTTGGCGCACACGAGGCCGTGGCGGGTCTCGCAGACGAGCACGCCGGCCTGCGCGCGCAGCACGGAGGCCGACTCGTCGAGCACCGCCTGGACGAGCCGCGCATCCTTGCCGTGCTCGGCCGCCAGCGCGCGGGCCCGCTCGCCGGGCTCGATCTCGGCCAGCTGGCGCACGCGGCCCTCGGCCTTGGAGACCACCTTGTGGGCGACCACGAGGACGTCTTGATCTCGTAGATCGTCTGGGGCGGCCGCGGCGAGCAGGGCCGCGAGGTCGTCGCCGGGACGAACGTTGGGCAACGGAGCGACCGCGCGGACGAGCACCCCGTCCGGGCAACCGGCCGGGCTGTCCTGTTCTGCCATCGCTATGCGGGGTCTAGGCAGGACAGCGCGGCCTGCAGCGTCTTTCGCGTGGCGGGGGCCCGGCCGGGGTGGGCTGCCAGGACCGACTCCAGCGCGGCCAGGTCGTCGACGGTGTCGACGTCCAGCATCAGAGTCGGGACCTCCTCCACTGGGTCCGGCACCCCCGCAGTGGCGGCCGCCGCCTCGTGGCGCGCCCGGCTGCCCGGGCCGAAGCTGGGCTCGATCGCGTCCGGCGGGCTCAGCACGAGCGCGTTGGTGCCCGTGCCGTGGCGGTCAGGAACCACGGCCACCGGGGCGGCGCGCGCGAGCAGCGCGGCCACCTCGGCGGGGTCGATCAGCGGAGTGTCTCCGGGCACCAGGAGGACGCGCTCGAAGCCATGTTCGAGGGCGTGCCGGATCCCGATCAGCGCGGCGGCGGACTGGCCGGCCTGCTCGGTGTCCGAAAGCCGGCGCACGGGTGCCCCGTGCGTGGCGGGCGTGATTGCGCTCGCCGCCTCCCGGTCGGCGGCGACCACCGCGATCTCGTCGAGGTCGGGCACCTCCAGAAGCGCGTCCAGCACGTCGGCGAACATGGCCCGGGCGAGCTCGCGCCGCGCGCCCGGCGAGAGCGCCGACGCCAGGCGCTGCTTCGCCGCGCCGAAGCTCTTCACGGGGAGGATCGCGAGCGTCTTCATGAAGCCGGCGCGAGACTAGCGCCAAGCCGGCGCGAGACTAGCGCCGAGCCGGCGCGAGACTAGCGCCGAGGCCGAACTCCACGACCTCCCGCGCCACCTCGCGCCGGCGCTCGGGCGTGTCCATCAGGGTGTCGGCGACCAGGCAGGGGAGCCCCTCCACCGGCTCGTCCGCCACGATCCCGTCGACCAGTCCGGCGTAGGCCTGCGCGATCCCCGTCGCGCTCACCTCGATCCCGGCCCAGGCGCAGAACTGCTCCGATGGGCCCTTGACCGAGCGGCCGCCGACGAACGGGCTCACCGCCACCACCGGCGCGGGCGCCGCGGCCACCGCCTCGCGCATCCCGGGCAGCGCCAGGATCGGGCCGATCGAGATGACCGGGTTGGAGGGCCCCACCACGATCAGGTCGGCCTCGGCCAGGACCGACAGCACGTCGTCCGTGGGTCGGGCCCGCTCCACGCCGAAGAGCTCCACGCCGTCCACGGGGGGCGCGGCGCCCTCCACGATCATGTACTGCTGGAACGGGATCAGCCGCCCGTGGTGGCGCACCTGCGTGGCCACCGCCTCGTCCGCCATGGGCAGCACCCGCGCCTCGACCCCGAGCGCCGCCACCACCGCGGCGTGCGCGTCGGTGAGCCGCCGGCCCGCGCGCAGCTCCTCGGTGCGCACGAGGCACATGGCGAGGTCGCGGTCGCCGAGCCGAAACCAGGCCGGCCGGCCGGCGCCGCGCAGCGCGTCCATCACGGCGAACGTGTCGCCGCGCAGCCCCCAGCCGCGCTCGTCGATCTGGTCCGCCAGCCAGTAGGTCAACAGGTCTGGGTCGGGCGAGACGTGTGCGCCGTACACCTCCACGTCGTCGCCGGTGTTGGCCACCACGGTGAGCTCGTCGCATACGTCGAGGAGGCCGCGGGCGAGCTTGGCTCCCCCGGTCCCCCCGGACAGGAGGACGACGCGGGCGTCCTTCAGGCCGGTACGCCCTCCGGCCAGCCGTCCACGAAGATGTCGAGCGACAGGTCGGCGCCGTCGGCCGAGTAGCGGCCGAGGTCGGTGATCCCCGCCTCGGCCAGCACCTCGTCGTCCATGAACGCGTTGCCGTTGCAGGAGCGCGGGTCGCGGACCAGGATCGCGTGAGCCGCGTCCGCCACGATCTCCGGCGTGCGCGCACGCGCCATGGCCTCGTCGCCGCCGAGCAGGTTCTGCACGGCCGCGGTGGCGATGATCGTGCGCGGCCAGAGGCAGTTCGCGCCGATCCCGGCCTCGGCCTCGTCGGCCGCGAGGCCGAGCGTGATCATCGTCATGCCCATCTTCGACAGCGTGTAGGCGCTGTGTGCGGCGAGCCACCGCGGGTCGGCCGACAGCGGCGGAGAGAGGGTGAGGACGTGGGAGTGGTCCGAGTCGCGCAGGTGCGGCAGGCAGGCGCGCGTCACGACGAACGTGCCGCGCGAGTTGATCTGCTGCATCAGGTCGTAGCGCTTGACCTCGAGGTCGCGCATCGGGGCCAGGTTGATCGCGCTGGCGTTGTTGACCACGATGTCGATCCCGCCGAAGCGCTCCACGACCTGGCCCGCGGCGACCTCCACCGCTGCCGCGTCGCGGATGTCCCCCACGATCGGCAGCGCCTCGCCGCCGGCCGCCTCGATCTCCTGCGCCGCGGTGTAGATCGTCCCGGGCAGCCTCGGATGCGGCTCGACGGTCTTGGCCATCAGCGCCACCCGGGCGCCGTCGCGTGCCGCCCGCAGGGCGATGGCGAGCCCGATGCCACGGCTGCCGCCGGACATGAAGATGGTGCGGCCTTGCAGGGAGTCCATGGCGTCACAGCCTATCCCGCAGCAGCGGCAGCACGTCCTCGCCGAACTGCGACAGGAAGCGGCGCTGGTCGGGCCCGGGAGCGTGCAGCACGAGCTCCTCGAAGCCCAGCGTCGCGTACACGCCGATCTTCTCCACGACCTCCTCCGGATAGTCCGAGCAGATGAAGCGGCTGGGCGCCTGGTCGAGATTCGCGTCGGCCACCCGCTCCATCTCGACCGGGTCCTCGATGCCCTCCTTCTGCTCCGGCGTCAGCGCCAGCGCAGCCCAGAAGCGGGTGTTCGAGAAGGCGAGCGAGCGGTCGCGATCGTAGGAGACCTTGATCTCGATCATCCGGCGGAGCGCGGCGGGGTCGCGTCCCGCCGCGCGGGCGCCCTCCGCGACCGCACCGAGCAGCTCCTCGTACAGCGCCGGGTCCTTGCCGCTCGTGCAGATGAAGCCGTCGCCGGTCCGGCCGGCCAGCTTCGCCGCGAGCGGACCCGAGGCGGCCACGTAGATCGGCACGGGCTGGTCCGGCCGGTCGTAGATGGTTGCCTTACGGGTGCGGTAGTAGTCGCCGTCGAAGTCGACGCGCTCCTCGCGCCACAGCAGCCGGATCAGCTCGATCGCCTCGGCCAGGCGCAGCCTGCGCTCCTTGCGGCCGGGGAACGGCTCGCCCGAGATCGCAGTCTCGTTCAACGCCTCGCCGGTGCCGACGCCGAGGAAGACGCGACCGGGCGAGAGGCAACCGATCGTGGCAAAGGCCTGCGCCACGATGGAAGGGTGAGAGCGCAGGGTGGGCGTCAGCACGCTGGTGCCGAGCGTGACCCGCCTGGTCCTCTGGCCCGCCGCGCCCAACCACGGCACCGCCGCCGGCGAGTGGCCGCCGTGGTGGCGCCAGGGCTGGAAGTGGTCGGAGACGGCCACGATCTCGAGCCCCGAGCGCTCCGCCTCGACGGCGAGCTCGAGCAGCTCCGTCGGGCCGAACTGCTCGGCGGAGGCCTTGTAGCCGATGCGGACGGGCATGCCCGGACGCTATAGGCTCGCCCGCCCATGCGACTCGAGGACCGGACAGCCCTGGTCACCGGCGGCGCGTCGGGCATCGGGGCGGCCACCTGCCGCCGCCTCGCCGCCGAGGGCGCCCGGGTGGCGGTGACCGACCTCGATCTCGACGGAGCGCAGCGGATCGCCGACGAGGTCTCCGGCGCGGCCTACGAGCTCGACGTGCGCCGCGAGGACTCGATCGCCGCCACGGTCGCGGGGACGGAGGCCGACCTCGGGCCGATCGATGCCCTCGTCAACAACGCGGGCTACGACGAGTGGGGCTGGTTCACCGACACCGACCCGCCGCTCTGGGACCGTGTGCTGGCCGTGAACCTGCGCGGCGTGATCGCGGTCACCCACGCCGTGCTGCCCAGCATGCAGGAGCGCCGCCGCGGCCGGATCGTCAACACCGCGTCGGAGGCGGGCCGGGTGGGCTCGAGCGGATCCGCCGTGTACTCGGCCGCCAAGGCGGGCGTGATCGGCTTCACCAAGGCGATCGCGATCGAGAACGGCCGCTACGGGATCACGAGCAACGCGGTCGCGCCGGGGCCGATCGACACGCCGCTGCTGATGGGCGCGCCGGAGGCGCTCGGGGACCTGGGCAAGCGCATCGTCGAGACCATGATCGGCTCGACCAACCTGCGCCGGCTCGGCCAGCCCGACGAGGTGGCCGCGGCCATCGCCTTCCTCGCCTCCGACGACGCCTCCTACGTCACCGGCCAGGCGCTCGGCGTGAGCGGCGGGCTTGCCAGGATCTAGGAGCTCATGGTCCACATCCGCGAGGTAGGCCCGCGCGACGGCTTCCAGAACGAGCCCGAGGTGATCGCCGCCGACGACAAGGTGCGCCTCGTCGAGATGCTCGCGCGCACCGGCCTGCACCGGCTCGAGGTCACGAGCTTCGTGCGAGCCGACGTGATCCCGCAGCTGGCCGACGGCGTGGAGGTGCTGCGCCGGGCGGACATCCCGGACGAGGTGTCGGTGAGCGTGCTGATCCCCAACGAGCGCGGCCTCGAGAACGCGCTCGAGGTCCGCGATCGAGGCCCGAAGCACCCGGCTCGGCCGGGTGCGCAGGGAACGCTGTTCCAGGAGGTCAACCTCTTCCTCTCCGCCTCCGAGACCCACAACCGCAAGAACGTGAACCGCTCGATCGAGGAGTCGCTGGCCGGGCTCGAGCGGGT
>JBOGXS010000004.1:0-2972 GCA_050693815.1 Thermoleophilaceae bacterium
GTCCGGGGGCGGGAGCCCCCGGACCTGTTTCACTCGACGCGGACAAGCAGCATGGTCCACGGGAACGGCGAGCGCGTCTCCTCGACCGTGCCGTAACGGGACAGCAGCGAGACGAACGCCCGCTTCGACCAGTGGTTCACGTGGCCCGGGGTGTCGCCGAGCCGGCGCAGGTACGCCCCCCGGGCCATGTTCAAGCCGCGCCAGAGCGGCTCGCGCGGGACGCTCAGCAGCAGGTGGCCGGAGGCCACCCGCGCCATCTCCCGAAGCGTCGCCTCGGGCTCGGGCACGTGCTCGAGCACCTCGATCGCGCAGGCCGTGTCGAAGGAGTCGTCGGCGAAGGGGAGCGAGGTGACCTCCTCGACGCGGAACTCGAGGTTGGGGCGCGAGCGCCTCGCCCACTCGGCGTGCAGGCCGGGGTCGTCGAGGTCGATGCCCACCACCTGGCCGTCGCCCAGCCGCTCGGCCCACTCGAGGGTGAGCACCCCCTCGCCGCAGCCCACGTCGAGGACGGAGCTGGGCGCGGCCTTCGTCCACAGCTCGTCGAGCGCCCCGTGGAAGCCCGCCATCAGCCGCTTGACCACCGGGTTGGTCGAGCCGTACTTGTCGAAGGTGTTCCCGGTCGGGACCGCGCCGGCCCGAAGCGGCCGGCTCGGCCGGCCGCGCAGGGGACGGATTTTCGCGCTCACAGCTTCAGCGCCTCGCGGTCCTCCGTCTTGCCCGTGGCGCGGCCGGCCCGTGCGCCTGTGGTGGCCTCCTGGCCGGTCGGCCTGGCGCCGGGCTCGTAGTGCGACGGCTCGACCCCGAGGTGAAGCTCCACGCGGCGCACGCGCTCGAGCACGCGCTGCTGGAGCACGCGCGAGCCGGCCAGGATGTCGCCGACCACGCCGAGCGCGGCGAGCTGCACGGCGACGATGAACAGCGTCGAGCCGAGGATCAGCGACTGGATGTGGCCGCTGCCCTCGCCGGAGAAGAAGAACCACAGGAAGCGCACCCAGATCACCGCTCCCACGATCGCGAAGAACGCGGCCGCGGCCAGGAACACGCGCAGCGGCTCGTAGAGCGTGTAGATGCGGAAGATCGAAACCGCGTTGCGGCGCACGTAGGCCGAGGTCGACGGGAACAGGCGCGAGTCGCGCCGCTTGGCGTTGGTCCGGACAGGGACGTGGTCGACCGCCACGAGCATCTTCCCGGCCTGGATGATCGACTCGAGCGTGTAGGTGAACTTGGACACCACCTGCATCTGCAGCGCGGCCTCGCGGTTGTAGGCGCGAAAGCCCGAGGTCGTGTCGGGCACGCCGGTGCCCGAGGCCCGCCGCACCACCGCGCTGCCCCAGCGCTGCAACCGCTTCTTGACCGGCGAGAAGTGCTCGATCTGGTCGGTCTGGCGATCCCCGATCACCATGTCGGCGTGGCCGGCCAGGATCGGGTCGAGCAGCCGCGGGATGTCGCTGCCGCTGTACTGGTTGTCGGCGTCGGTGTTTACGATCACGTCCGCGCCCAGCTTCAGGCAGGCGTCGAGCCCCGCCTGGAAGGCCGCGGCGAGCCCCTTGTTGTTGGTGAGGCGCACCACGTGGTCCACGCCGCCCGCGCGCGCCACCTCGACCGTGCGGTCCGAGGAGCCGTCGTCGATCACGAGCCACTCGACGGCGTCCACGCCCGGGATCTCGCGCGGCAGTTCGGCGAGCGTGTCCGGGAGCGTGTGCTCCTCGTCGTAGCAGGGGATCTGAATGATCAGCTTCATCCGCGCCGACCCGATGCTAGCCTGCCGGCGATGAGTCTTCTTGCATACCTGGACCCCGGCAGCGGGAGCATGATCCTGCAGATCATCGCCGGTGGCCTGGCGGCGGTGGCCGTGACCGCGAAGCTGTACTGGGGCCGCCTGATGAAGTTCCTGCGCATCCGCAAGGACGAGCCCGAGACCCCAGCGCGCCAGACGGAGTAGCCCCGCGGGCGCGGAACGGGGCGCTACTCTTCCCCGCCGCCCCGTGACGCCCTCCAGCGAAACCACCCCCTCGACGCAGCTCGAGCCCGGCTCCTTTCGAGACCCCGAGAGTCGCGTCTTCTACGCCGGCGACGGGGTCTACCGCGCGCTCTCGCCCGACGGTCTGAGCGACTTCGAGGCCCTGCAGGCGAGCGGCCTGCTCGAGGACCAGCGCATCGTCGCCACGCAGCGCGCCGAGGACACCGCCGCCCTGCGCGGCCTTCTGGTGCACGAGCCGGCCGCGGTGCTGCGCCACGAGCGCATCCCGTTCGTCTCGTACCCCTACGAGTGGACCTTCTCGATGCTGAAGGACGCGGCGCTGCTCCAGCTCGACCTGCTGCTCGCCGCGCTCGACCACGACCTCGTGCTGAAGGACGCGACGCCCTACAACGTCCAGTTCAAGGGCGCGAAGCCTGTGTTCGTGGACGTGGGCTCGTTCGAGCGCCTGCGCGAGGGCGAGCCGTGGGTCGGCTACCGCCAGTTCTGCATGCTCTACCTCTACCCGCTGCTGCTCTGTGCGGTGAAGGACGTGCCGTTTCACCCGTGGCTGCGGGGGTCGATCGACGGCATCACGCCGGCGCAGATGCGCGCGCTGCTCTCGTTTCGCGACCGGTTCCGGCGCGGCCTCTTCAGCAACGTCTTCCTGCACGCCCGGCTCGAGGCGCGCTATGCCGACCGGCCCGAGCAAACCAAGCAGGAGGTCCGGCGGCTGTTCAAGAAGGAGCTGTTCGTCGCCAACGTGCGCAGGATGAGCAAGCTCGTCGAGCGCCTCTCCTGGGACCCGCCGGAGGACGTCTGGACGGCGTACGGCGAGCGCAACTCCTACACCGGCGCGGACGCCCGCCGCAAGGACGACTTCGTGCACCAGGTCGCCACCGGCCGCGAGTGGGGGCTCGTCTGGGACATCGGCGCGAACAACGGCCGCTACTCCCGCATCGCCGCGGAGGGCGCGCGCACGGTGGTGGCGGTGGACGCCGCGCAGGGCCCGGTC
>JBOGXS010000005.1:0-6799 GCA_050693815.1 Thermoleophilaceae bacterium
GGTCAGCGGCGTCGTCGCAGCGCCAGCGCCACGGCGTCGTCGCCGAGCCCATCGGCCCAGGCCCCGACTTGCTCGTGGACCGCGCGCACGAGATCCTCGGGGCCGAGCGTCGGGGCGAGCCTGGCCACGAGCCGCGCGAGGCGGTCGGCGCCGTAGGTCTCGCCCGCCCGGCGCGCCTCGATCAGCCCGTCGGTGTAGGCGAAGACCAGGTCGCCGGGCTCCAAGGCCAGCTCGCTCTCGCCGTAGCCGGGCCGCGGGTCGACTCCGAGCGGCAGGCCGTGCGGGTCGAGCGCGCGCACTCCCGCCGCCGACACGTGCAGCGGCGGGAGGTGGCCGGCACCCGTCCAGCGCAGCGAGCCCGGCGACAGGACGCCGTAGAGGACGGTCACGAAGGTGTCGCTCGGCAGACGGCCGAGCAGCATCGAGTTGGTCTGCTCGAGCACGAGCGCGGGCGAGCGCGCGTCCCAGCTCCGGGCCTCGACGAAGAAGCGGACCATCGCGCTGAGCGCGGCGGTCTCGACTCCCTTCCCCGCCACGTCGCCGACCAGCACGCCGATCTCCCCGCCGGGCAGCCGCCACGCGCCGTACAGGTCGCCGCCGGTGGGCTCGCCCAGCGCGGGCGCGTACAGCAGGCCGGCGTCGTAGCCCGACACCTCCGGCAGCGACTCGGGCACGAACCCGAGCGTGAGCGCGCGGGCGATGTGGCGCTCGCGCTGGAAGTCGATTGCGTTGGCGATCGCCGCCGCGCAGGAGCGGGCCAGCCGGGCCAGCAGCTCGAGCTGCTCGTCGCCGAAGCGGCCGGGTTGCTCGTGGGCGACGGTCAGCACGCCGTACAGCCGCGGTCCGAGCTCGATCGGAGCATGCATCAGCGAGCCGATCCCCTCGCTCCGCATGAAGCTGCGGTCGGCCTCGTCGGCCTCCACGCTCGACTGGATCACGGGCCGGCGCGTGCGCGCCACGTGGCCGAAGCCCCCCGTGTCGAGCGAGAGGCGCCGGGCGAGGCCGGCGGAGAAGTCGACGCTCGCCACCGTGCGCAGCTCGCCGGCCCGGGCGTCGAGGCGCGTGAGCAGCGCCTTGGTGGCGCCGCTCGCTTCGGCGGAGTGCTCCACGACCCGCCTGTAGACCTCGTCCAGCTCGAGCGACGCCGAGACCGCCTCTCCCGCCCGCTTCAGACGCAGCTCGGCGCGAGCGCGCCGGGCCTCGGCTTCGAGCAGGCTGGCCCGCTCGAGCGCCATCGCCGCGAGGTCGGCCACGACCCCGACCGCGTTCAGGTCGCCGCGGTCGAGCGGTCGCCGGGGGTCGATCGAGGCGACCACCAGCACGCCCAGCACCTGGCCGATCTCGGTGCGCAGCGGGCACGCCACGACCGATGCTCCGCGATAGGCGCGCCAGACGGCTCGGGCCCGCTCGGGGCCGAGCGCCTCGACCGCCGCGGCCAGGAGCTCCGGGGCGGCCTCCCACGCGTCCACGCGGGGTAGGAGCAGCGGCCGCTCGCGATCGAGGGCGGCGTCGACGAGGCGCCGGCGGCGCCCGCCGAGAGGGGTTCCGCAGCCCGGGCCACCGAGGGCGGCGCCGAGCTCCTCGTCCGCGAACCAGCCGGCGACCCTGTCCTCGGTCACGAACGCAACGGCGCCGACGGGCATCAGCCTGCGAACCTGGTCCACCAGCCGGGCGAGGGTTCGCTCCCGAAAGGACTCCGGGGCGGTGGCGCGAGATTCCAACGAGAGCTGGGCCATGGGTCGGGGCACGTCCTGTGTCCCGGGGTCCCCTTGCTACCCCAGTCCGGGGTCCACCTTATGTCCGAACGGGCGAGGCCGCCAGACGCGGCGAGCGCAAATTCCGCCGTTCTTGGAACCCCGGGGCGCTGCCTGGGGATCGTGCGCTCAGGCGGACTCGGCGGCGGGGTCCCCGCCGCCCGCGGCGTCGCGCTTGCGGCGGCGATGGCGCACGATCAGGTAGGCCACGCCGAGCACGATCGCCGCGGCGACCGCGTAGTCGGCGTAGTGGAGGCTGTCCTTCCAGCTCTCCCAGTTGTCACCGGCCTTCTGGCCGATGAAGGTCAGCATCAGCACCCACGGGATGCAGCCGGCAAGGGTGAGCACGCTGAAGCGCCAGAACGGCATCTGGGCAACTCCGGCGGGGAGGGAGATGAAGGTGCGGATGATCGGCAGCATCCGCGTAAAGAAGACGGTGGCGTCGCCGTGGCGCTCGAACCAGCGGTCGGCCCACTCGAGGTGGCTCTTCTTGACGTGCAGCTTCTTGCCGTGCTTCTCGAGGATGTCGACCCGGCCGATCTTTCCTATCCACCACGCCAGCCAGGAGCCGACCAGGTTGGCCACCGAGCCGACCATCGTGGCGGCGAACAGGCTGTACTCGCCGCGCGACACGTTGAAGCCGGCGAACAGCATGGTGGCCTCGCTGGGCACGGGGACGCAGGCGCTCTCCAGGAGCATCAGGACGAACACCCCCGTGAGGCCCATGGCATCCACCACGTCCACCGCCACCTCGACGATCGGGTCCGTTATCGAGGCGATCATGGAGGCGAAGTAGGGTAGCGGGCCGCCGAATGGCCGACGTCCCCCTCTTCGCCTCGAGCCTCGAGCCCTATCACGACCGCCTGGCCGAAGCGGTGGAGCGCGTCGCGCGCTCCGGCCGCTACGTCCTGGGTCCCGAGGTCGAGGCCTTCGAGCGCGAGTTCGCCGGGTACCTCGGGGTGCGCCACTGCGTGGGCGTGGCCAACGGCACCGACGCCCTGACGATCGCCCTGCGCGCGCTCGGCGTGGGCCCGGGTGACGAGGTCGTCATGCCGTCGTTCACCTTCTACGCGACGGCCGAGGCGGCCATCGTCGCGGGCGCCAGGCCGGTCTTCTGCGACATCGACCTCGACACCTTCTGCGTGACCGCCGAGACCGTGCGCGCCGCCCTCACCCCGAGGACGAAGGCGATCGTGCCCGTGCACCTGTTCGGCAACATCGCGCCGGTGCCGGAGCTGCGCGCGCTCGGGTTGCCGGTGCTCGAGGACGCGGCCCAGGCGGCTGGAGCGGAGCTGGACGGCTTCAAGGCCGGGGCGCTCGGGGATGCGGCCACGTTCTCGTTCTTTCCCTCCAAGAACCTGCCCTGTCTGGGCGACGGCGGCGCGATCGCCACGAACGACGACGCGCTCGCCGAGCGCGCGCGCGTCCTCCGCTTCCACGGATCGACCGACAAGGCGACCTTCACCGACGTGGGGTACAACTCGCGGCTCGACGAGATCCAGGCCGCTGCGCTGCGCGTGCTGCTGCCGGAGCTGGATGGCTGGAACGACCGGCGGCGCGAGGTGGCCGCGGCCTACGAGCGGCTGGGGCTGGGCGAGCGCGCCGCCCTGCCCAGGCCGGTGTACGGCGGTCGCCACGTGTACCACCTCTACGTCGTGAGGGCGGAGGAGCTCTCCGCGGGGCGTGGCTACTACCGCGTGCCCGTGCACCGCCAGCCCGCGATGGCGGTGGAGGCTCGCCTGCCGGCCACCGAGGAGGCCGCGAGGACCAACTACGCGCTCCCGATGGGCATCGATCTGACCGAGGCGGAGCAGCGCGAGGTGGTCGACGCATGCGGGTCTGGGCCGACCTGACCAACAGCCCCCACGTGCTGGTGATGCGCCCGCTGATCGAGGCGATGCGGGCCGGTGGGCACGAGGTGGAGGTCACCGCGCGCGACTTCGCGCAGACGCTCGAGCTGTGCGAGCGCTTCGGGATCGACCACACCGCGATCGGCCGCCACCGCGGCGGGCGCCTGGCCGGCAAGGGGGTCGGGCTGGTATCGCGCAGCCTGGCGCTCGCGCGCTGGGCGCGTGGACGCCGCTTCGACGTGGCCGTCGGCCACGGCTCCAACGACGTGAGCGTGGCCGCCGCCGTGCTGCGCGTGCCGAGCGCCACGGCCTTCGACTACGAGTGGGCCGCGGCGCAGCACCACGTGAACTGCCGCCTGGCGCGGGTGGTGGTGGTGCCCGACGCCATCCCACAGGAGCGGCTCCACCGCTACGGCGCGCGCGGCAAGCTGCGCGGCTACCCGGGCCTCAAGGAGGACTACTACCTGGCCGACTTCGAGCCGGACCCCGCCGTGCCGGGCGAGCTCGGGCTGTCGCGCGAGCGCCTGCTCGTGGTGGTGCGCACGCCCCCGGAGGTCTCGCTCTACCACCGCTTCGAGAACCCGCTCTTCCGTCGCGTGCTCGAGCGGCTGGCCGCGGGCGAGGTCCAGACGGTCGTGCTCCCCCGCACCGGCGCCCAGCGGAAGGAGGTGGCCCGGCTCGGCGACTTCGTCGTGCCCGAGCGCGCGGTCGACGCCCAGAGCCTGGTGGCCTTCGCGGACCTCGTGATCTCGGCCGGCGGCACCATGAACCGCGAGGCCGTCGCCCTCGGGACGCCGGTCTTCACCACCTTCGAGGGCCGCCTCGGCGCGGTCGACGAGGCGCTGCTTCGCCAGGGGCGCCTGCGCAAGCTCGACGATCCCGGGCAGATAGAGCTGGTGCGGCGGCCCGCGAACGGCGGTTTGCGCGTACGCCGCGACCCGCGCGAACTCGTCAAACTGCTGCTCTCCGCACGCGAACCATGAGATCCCTGCGCTCATCCGTGAACGCCCGCCGCGTCGGCCAGGTCGGCGTGGACGCCGCGCTGCTCGCGCTCGCCTACTACCTGGCCTACTACCTGCGCTTCGACGAGGGCATCCCGCAGCGCTACGAGAACCTGCTGGCCGACACGATCGTCCTGACGGTCACGATGAAGCTCGTCATCTTCGCGCTGTTCGGGCTCTACTCGAAGCTGTGGCGCTTCGTCGACCAGAAGGACTTCGAGGCGATCCTGAGGGCGGTCGTGGTCTCCACGGTCGGCCTGATCGTGGTGCTGTTCCTGTTCTCGGTTGGGCGCCACGATCCGCCGCGCTCGGTCGTCGCGCTCGACTTCCTGCTCGCGCTGGTGTTCGTGAGCGGCGCGCGGTTCGCCGTGCGGGCCCTGGTGGAGCGGCCGCAGCGCGGGCCCTTCCTCGAGCGGGCGGCGCACGAGGTGCTGATCGTGGGCGCCGGGAACGGCGGCCAGCAGGTGGCGTTCGAGTTGCGCCGCAACCCCGGCCTGCGCAGCGCGCCGGTGGGCTACGTGGACGACGACCCGCGCAAGCAGGGCATGCGCATCGCCGGGTACAAGGTGCTCGGCACCACCGACGCCCTGCCACGCGTGCTCGACGGGGTCAAGCCCGACGAGGTGATCATCGCCATCCCGTCGGCACCGGGAATCCTGCGCCAGAAGGTGGTCACCGCCTGCCGGGACCGTGCCATCCCGGTGCGCACGCTGCCCACCACCTTCGAGCTGCTGTCGGGCGGCATGAACCTGATGCGCCAGGTGCGCGAGGTGCGGGTGGAGGACGTGCTGGGACGCGAGCCCGTGCGGGTCGAGATCGACCGGGTGGGCGCCTACCTGTCCGGCCGCGTTGTTCTGGTCACCGGCGCGGGCGGCTCGATCGGCGCGGAGCTCTCACGGCAGATCGCGCGGGTGGGGCCCAAGCGGCTGGTGCTCGTCGAGAGCTCCGAGAACGCGCTGTTCGAGATCCAGCGCCAGCTCGAGGAGGAGCGCCACTTCGCCCGCGCCGCGGCGGTGCTCGCCGACTGCAAGGACGCCACCCGGATGCGCGAGGTGTTCGAGGAGCACGCGCCCTCGGTCGTCTTCCACGCCGCGGCCTACAAGCACGTGCCGCTGATGGAGGAGAACCCGGTGGAGGCGGTGCGCAACAACGCGGTGGCCACCCGCATCGTGACCGCCGCCGCCGGCGAGGCGGGCGCGGAGCGCTTCGTGCTCGTCTCCACCGACAAGGCCGTCAGCCCGGCGACCGTGATGGGGGCCTCGAAGGCGCTGGCCGAGTGGGCGGTGGAGGCGGCGCAGAACCGCTGGAAGGGGACCCGGTACGCCTCGGTCCGGTTCGGCAACGTGCTCGGCTCGTCCGGCTCGGTGGTGCCGATCTTCCGACGCCAGATCGCGCAGGGCGGGCCGGTCACCGTGACCGACTCGAAGATGACGCGCTACTTCATGACGATCCCCGAGGCGGTGCAGCTGATCATCCGCTCGGGCGAGCTGGCCACGGGCGGTGAGGTGTTCGTCCTGGAGATGGGCGACCCCGTGAAGATCGTCGACCTGGCGGCCAACATGATCCGGCTGGCCGGCTTCGAGCCCGACGTGGACATCGCGATCGAGGTAGTCGGCCGCCGCGTGGGGGAGAAGATCCACGAGGAGCTGTTCAACCCAGGCGAGCGGCCGCAGCCGACCCACGCGGAGAAGATCGTCTGCGCGGTGCAGCCGCCGCTCGACCCGGAGTGGGTCGAGAGCGCCTTCGCCCGGATCGAGGGGCTGGTCTACGGCGGCGACGCCGCCGCGCTGGCCGGCGCGGTCGCCGAGCTGTCGGCCGAGCGCGCCCTGGCGGTGTCCGGCCGGCCCTGAGCAGCGCGGTCGGCCGGGCGGGGGCGATCCAGGCCGCCCCGGGCTCTACAGTTCGAGCCTTGCCGGAGATCATCCAGGACATCGGCGCCTACGCCGGGCTCGCCTCCGTGGTCGGGCTGGCGGTTCTCTCGGCGCTCTATTTCTCGCAGGCCCGCGACGTGAGGCGCCTGCGTGAGTGGGCCGGCCGCGCGCCCGAGCGCGCGGAGCAGCAGGGGCCCACCACCGCAGTGCCCGGCCGCGTGGTGGCGCAGCCCCAGGCGAAGCCCGCGGCGCCGCGACCCGTCGCTCCGCCGGTGCCCGGTCAGGCCGCCGCGCCCGGTCAGGCCGCCGCGCCCGGTCAGGCC
>JBOGXS010000006.1:0-7880 GCA_050693815.1 Thermoleophilaceae bacterium
CGCGAAGGCGGCCGCGGCCGCCCGACAGCGCGGCGGTCCCGCGGCGGCGCTGCACGCGGCCGAGCGTGCGGCACGCCTTACTCCGGACCCCGGGCTTCGGGCCCGTCGGCTGCTCGAGGCGGCGCAGGACGTCGCCCGGGTGGGGCCCCCGGAGCGCGCGCAGCACCTTCTCGACAACGCGCTCGAGCTCGCCCCGGAGCCGCTGCTTCGCGCGGACGTCCAACATCTGCGCGGGCTCCTCGAGGCGCGCGGGGGGACCGCGGCCACCGCCGCCGAGCTGCTGGTGGCGGAAGGCTCGCGGGTGGCGGCGCGGGACCCTGTCCGGGCGGCGACGATGATGCTGGCGGCGGTCCAGCCCTGCTTCCAGGCCGGCCAGACCGGGACCGGCCTCGCAACCGCCGAGCGCGCCCACGCGCACGCGCAGGAGGCCGGCCTGCCGCTCATGCCGGGTGGGCTGCCGCTGGCGATGGCGCTCCTGCTCTGCGGCGAGCGGCCGCGGGCACAACCGCTGCTCCTCCAGGCGGCGGACTGGCTCGAGCAGGCCGACGACCCGTGGGCGCTGGGCCCGGTCCTCCTTTTCGGCGTCGGGCAGGCATTCTGCTGGCTGGAGGACTACGGCCGCGCCCGGCGCCTGCTGTCCGATGGGATCGAGCAGGCGCGAGCGTGGAGCGCCCCCGGCCTGCTGCCATACGGGCTGCTCAGCCTCAGCGAGCTGGAGTTTCGCACCGGCGCCTGGGCGTCGGCGTATGCCGTCGCCGCCGAGGCGGTCCAGCTGGCGCAAGCGACCGGCCAGCCCAACGAGGAGGGCTACGCGCTCGCCATGCTCGCCCGGGTCGAGGCTGCGCTCGGCCGCGAGGACCGATGCCGCGCCCGCGTCGCGCGCGCGCTCGAGCTGATGGAGCGGCTCGGGGCGGAGATCTTGCGGGCCTACCTGGGCTCGGTGCTGGGTTTCCTCGCGCTCGGGCTCGGCCGGAGCGAGGAGGCGATCGCGTCCCTCGAGGACGTGGCCGCCTTCCTCGCCGAGCGGCCGCCCGGAGATCCGAACGTGCTTCGGTGGGCCCCGGACCTCATCGAGGCCTACGTCCGCGTCGCGCGCCGCGGGGACGCAGAGGCCGCCCTCGCGAGCTTCGAGCAGCAGGCGCTGCACAGCGGCGGTCCCTGGGGACGGGCCGCGAGCGCGCGCTGCCACGGTCTGCTCGCCGGCGACGACGAGCTCGAGGTGCTCTTCCGCGAGGCGCTCGCGCTGCACGAAACGCCGTTCGAGACCGCGCGCACCGAGCTCTGCTTCGGCGAGCGGCTGCGCCGGGCGGGCCGGCGCGTGGAAGCCCGGGCGCAGCTCCACTCCGCGCTCGAGGTCTTCGACCGGCTCGGCGCCCAGCCGTGGGCGGAACGGGCACGGGCCGAGCTACGCGCTTCGGGCGAGCGGCTCCAGCGCCGAGCTCCCGCGGCGACCGAGCGGCTCACCCCGGCGGAGCTGCAGGTGGCGCTGACCGTCGCCGGCGGGGCCACCAACCGCGAGGCCGCGACGACGCTCTTCCTGAGCCCCAAGACGATCGAGTTCCACCTGCGCAACATCTACCGCAAGCTCGGCGTGCGCTCGCGCACCGAGCTCGTGCGCATCGTGCTCACCGGCGAGGACGTCGGCGGGATGTCGGACACGGCCGGCGCTCGGCGCTAGCGCCGGTACCGCAGCGGACGCCCCGCCTTCGCCCGCCGGCTGTGCCAGGCCCCGCCGCCGGGCGGGCGGTAGCGCAGCCGGTACACGAGCCGCGGCGCCTGGCGGCCGCGCCGGACGATCCGGAACATCCCGCGCCGGTTGGTGCGGACCCTGCGCACCACGCGGTAGGGGTTGCGGCCCCGGCGGCGCGCTCGGATCTCGATCACCTTGCGTCCGCTGCCGGGCTTGAGCCAGCCCCAGATCTCCACGCTGCGCTTGCTGCGCCGGGTGGCCACCAGCGACAGCCGGTAGGCCGCCCAGGACGGCTTGCGGGCGCCGTTCGCGCGCCTCAGGCCGGTGTTGAACAGGTCCGCGCGCGGGGGGTCGAGCAGCTCGTACTGCGCGGTCACCTTGACGCGCCGGTCGCCCCAGACCAGGCGGCTCGACTCGTTCATCCACTTGGCCTGACCGCGCAGGGAGGGCGCGTAGCGGTCCGGCGGCCGGCTCTGGAGGCCGTACTCGGTGAGCCAGATCGAGCGCCCGCGCGGCATGCGCCTGTGCCGCGCGGCCAGCGCCATCGAGCGCTTCAGGCGCGGCAGGTAGGCGATCGTGATGTTCGAGCGCCCGCGCACGCGCGAGAGCGGATAGGCGGTCGCGCCGTGCGGGTAGGGGTGGTGCGCGATCGCCCCGACCGGCAGCTTCTTCGGCCGCCGCCGGCAGCCGCGCGCACGGCTGCGCATCGGCCGGCCCCCGCGCGCGGTGAGGCACATCGAGGCGTGGAAGAAGGCACGCGGGCTGGCGAAGGGCGCGAACTCGCCGAACAGCACCGACCTGCGCCGGGCCGGGTCGTACTTGCGGATCGCCCGGTAGCCGCGGTACCAGAGCGAGCGGTACATGCGAGCCGAGTAGCGCACGCGACCGCGGCGCGTGTACTGCGGGCGCAGCCAGCCGTCGTGGTTCGGCTCGTTCCAGATCGACCAGTAGCGCACCTTGCCGCGGTAGCGGCGCGCCACGGCCTTCGCGAACTGCCCGAAGAGACGGGTCCGCGGCTTCCAGATGCAGGCGTCGCGGCGGCAGCGGCGCGGCTGGCGCGAGGCCCAGTCCGGGAACGGACCGGTGATCGCGATGTACACCCTCAGACCGGCGGCGCGGGCGTTCTGCACGAAGCTGTCGTACATCGCCCAGCGGTAGCCGGGCTCGGAGGGGTCGCCCACCTCGAAGCCGTCCGGCTTGCGCTTGGCGTCCGGGTTCGGCGACACGTCGCGCCAGTAGAGGTTCGCGCGCACGATGTCCGCGCCGAGCTCGTGGCGCGCCTCGAGCAGGCGGGCCCGGGGATCGCCGTTCCTGCCCTCGACGAAGCTCGCGTCGTCTTGGATCAGGGACAGCTGGCCGCGCGATGCATGGGCGGCCGCGGCCGGGAGGAGGGCCGCTGCCGCGCAGGTGACGGCTGTTACGAGAAGTCGTCGTCCGTTGGTCATCCCCGGTTGCAACACGGCCACCCCCGGGGTCGGTTGCGGTGGGTGTCAGGAAGCTGACGCCGGCGGGCGGTGCTCCGGCGCGAGGACCCGCGCCAGGGCAAGCGTCTCGGCGTCGAGCACCCCGTCGACCAGCTCGTGGCGCTCGGCGTACTCGGCCAGCAGCGCGTTCCGGACCGCGTCCCAGGCGCCGCCGGGCGGGTCGGCCGGCAACTCCTCCTCGACCGCCCCGACCGTGGCCGGATCCCAATCGAGCTCCAGCGCCCCGTAGACCGGCTCGAGCACGCGCCGCACGCGCCCGGCGTCGCCCACCACCACGACCGCGCCGGTGTGCGACCCGCCGCCCACGATGCGCTGCCCGATGCCGGCCAGCTTGCGGGCGCCGGCGGCGTTCACGCTCCAGCGGCCGGGGCAGTACTCGCCCGGCACCTCCCCCACGCGGGCGTCCACGCCGAGGCGCGCGAGGGCGCGGGCGATCGAGCTCGCCATCGCCTCGAAGCGGGCGTGGATGCCGGCCTTCGGATCGGCATCGGGCATCGCGTGGGCTACCTCGAGCGACTGGTCGTGGAAGACCGCGGCGCGGCCGCCGGCCAGGCGCAGGATCGCCCCAAAGCCCTCGGCGCGGGCGGCGGCCAGCGCGCGCTCGTAGCCCGGGGCGAGCGCGTCGCGCTTGGCGAAGGCCACCACGGCGGCCGGCCGCGCGAGCCGCAGCGTCTCGGGCAGCTCGCCCGCCGCCACGCGGTGCATGACGGCCCGGGACACGGCCGCGTCGAGGGCGGGATCGTCGGGGAACGAGTCGTGGAGGACGCGCAGCGAGCGCAAGCGGCCGGTCAGGAATCAGCGGGGTCCGGGGGCGCGAGCCCCCGTCTGTCATCAGTACCCGAGGGCGAACTTCGCTTCCTCGCTCATCAGCTCCGGCGTCCACGGCGGCGAGAAGGTCATCTTCGAGTGGACGCCCGTGACCCCGTCGATCTCGCCCACGAACTCCTCGATCTGCTCGGACACCTGGGGACCGATCGGGCAGCCCGGCGAGGTGAGCGTGAAGGTCACGAACACGTCGCCGGCGTCGATCTCCACGTCGTAGATGAGGCCCAGCTCGACGAAGTCGAGCCCGAGCTCGGGATCGATGACGTTGGTGAGCGCTTCCTGCACGTCGTCGACGGTCGGCATGACCTGAAGGGTAGTAGGGTCAGCACACATGCCGCTCCTGGCGCTCGTCGCGCTGTTTCTGGCGATCCCGTTCGTCGAGCTCTACATCATCCTGGAGGTCGCGGGCCCGGCCCTGGGAGCGCCCCTGACCATCGCCCTGCTGGCGCTGGACTCCCTGATCGGCGCCGTGCTGTTCCGGTCGCAGGGCCGGTCGGTCTGGAGGCGCTTCAACGCCACGCTCGAGCAGGGCCAGGTGCCCCACCGGGAGGTGATGGACGGGGTGCTCGTGATCTTCGGCGGCGCGTTCCTGATCACTCCCGGCTTCCTCACCGACGTCTTCGGGATCCTGCTCTTGATCCCGCCCACTCGTTCGGTCATCCGCAGGCTCCTGGTCCGCAGGCTCGGGCGCCGCGTGGCCGTGGGGGCGACCGGCCGGCGCCGCTCGGACGTCGAGGGCGTGGCCACGGAGTACGACGCCCCGCCGGGGCGACTCGAACGGTGAGCGCCGGCGCCTACGCGCTCTCGTTCTTCGACCCCGACCGCCAGCTCTACGGGATCGCGCGGTCGGGCGCCACCATCCTCTTCGAAGGCCGGCAGGCCGCGACCCACGCCGGCCCACAGCTCGACGAGGACGGCGACGGGTGGCGGGCCGAGCTGCCGGGGCGGCTCCGGCTGGGGCTCGAGCCGGTCACCGCCGAGATCGACCTGGGCGGGGTGAGCGCCAGGGTGTGCCGGGTCAGCGGCGAGGCCGAGGGGCGGAAGGTCGACTGCCTGGGCACGTTCTCGGTCACCGCGGAGCCGCCGCGCTGGGACGAGCTCGACGCGGTGCGGAGCATCTCGGCGCTCGTGGACCCGGAGCACGCCCTGCTCGCGCTGGCCCGGCGCCCGCGTGACGCCGAGGGCCACGGCCAGGAGGTGGTGCGCGCGGGGATGGTGCGGGAGGGGGAGCTGCACCAGGTGGAGGACGCCCGCATCTCGACCGTCTACGACGGCGGCGGGCGCCAGCGCAGCGCCGGGCTCGAGCTGTGGCTGCCGGGCGAGGAGTTCCCGCACCGGGGATCGGGCCAGGTGATCGCGGGGTCGTCGCTCGAGCTCGACCAGGTGAACGTGCACGCGGCGATCTTCCGCTGGCGTCTCGACGGGCGCGAGGGCATCGGGGCGTACGAGCTCATGGTGCGCGTGGAGCCGCCCGCCGCGGCGTGATCCGCGCGCTGATCAGCGACTTCGGCGGGGTGCTCACCACGCCGCTGTCCGCCGGCTTCCTCGCCTACCAGGAGGAGGCCGGCGTGTCGCTCGAGGAGCTCGGCCGTGCGATGCAGCGGGCCACCGAGGCGCAGGGCGAGCACCCGCTGTTCGCGCTCGAGCGCGGCGAGATCGCCGAGGCAGAGTTCGCCGGCCGGCTGGCCGAGCAGCTCGACGGCGGCTTCGACCTCGCCCGCCTGCGCCGGCTCTACTTCGAGCGCATCGACCCCAACCCGCCGATGATCCGCTACGTCGGCGAGCTGCGCGGGCGCGGCCTTCGCACGGCGCTGCTCACCAACAACGTGCGTGAGTGGGAGCCGCTCTGGCGCGCCAAGCTGCCCCAGCTCGACGCCCTGTTCGAGCTGGTGGTGGACTCCTCCTTGGTCGGCATGCGCAAGCCGGAGCGGCGGATCTACGATCTCACGCTCGAGCGCCTCGGCGGCGGCCTGCGTCCCGAGCACTGCCTGTTCGTGGACGACCTCGAGGTCAACTGCGAGGCGGCCCGCTCACTGGGGATGGCCGCCGTGCGCTTCGACGACGCGGAGCAGGCGATCGCCGAGTCGGAGGAGATTCTCCGCAAACTGCGGGCTGAAGGCGCCGGGGCCCCTTGACGCGCCGCCGGCGCGCTGGTCTACTGCGCCTCGAGACGCGGACGGAACGCCAAGAGCGAAGCCAGAGGTTGTGAGGCTCGCCGCGCGACACGTCGGCTTCGGCTGACGAGGCGCGCACCTCAAGCGTGAAGTCCGCGTCTCTTTACGTCCGGGGGCTCACGCCCCCGGCCCCCGGCGATTCCTGGCCGGTCGCCGCGCCGCCAGTTCTCGCCTCGCGATGCGCCGGAAGCGGCGCATCTTCTTCATGTTGAGGCGCACGCGCTGCGCCAGCGAGCCGGGCGGCAGCTCGAAGCCACCGACCAGCTTGAGCGGGATCACCGCCCAGGCGCCGTCCTCCTCCACGAGGTCGCCGCGCACCTGGAAGTTGCGCTGCCACCTGAAGTCGGGATGGTGGTCGTGCGCGGTCACGCAGGCCAGGCCGGGCTGCCAGGGCACCCCCACGGGCGCGCCGCCGAGCCGGATGCGCCGCGCCTCGCGGTCGAGCGCCACCGGCAGGCGCACCGCGAACGGGAACCCGTCGGGCGCGACGAGCGAAACCGTGGCGAACGGGTAGCGCGCGCCGAGCTCCTCCATCCGCTCGTCCCAGCTGGCTCCGCCCCCCTCGGTCGCGGCGTGCGCCGCCGCCGGCTCCTCGTCGTGGCCCGAGCGAACCTCCTCCAGATGCGTGTCGAACAGCTGCGGCTCGGCCGACACGTCGGAGCCCGGCCACACGTAGATCCGCTCGGGCCGCACGTGGATGTAGATGCGCGTGAAGTACCAGCCCAGCAAGCGATCGAAGACCCTCGGCGGCATCTCGCTCTTCAGGGCCGGGAGCTTCTCGGCGATCTCGCGCCGGTAGCGCTCGCGATTGGCGTCGAGATCGCGGTCGTCGACGTCGGCGGTGCCCTGCACGAGCACCTGGGGCGCCTCGTCGAGGCCGCAGCCGGTGGGATCCGAGAACAGCAGCGCCACCTTCGCGTTCGCGCGCGCGTCGTCGGCCTTCTTCGGGTAGCCCAGCCCGGTCGTCACGTCGATGCAGGGGTCACCGGGGCTGTAGTAGGGCGTGACCGGCCAGGTGATCGGCTGGCCGCGCTCGTCGACCGTCGTGAACTCGGTGGTGACGAAGCGGTCGAAGACCCGCTGCACCTCGCGCGGGAGGGTGGCGGTCATGGGACGAGCCTAACGGCGGCCCGACCCGCTAGTTGTCGCTGCCCAAGCGGTCCCAGCAGTAGAGCTCGATCGCCTCGGACGCCAGCTCCATCAGGCGGTCGTCCGAGAGCCAGGGCAGCACCGTGTCGAGCGCCTGCTCCTCGCTCATCCCTGCCTCGAAGGCGTCGTCGCCCTTGAAGCCCGCGGCGATCCGGAGCGCCTCGCGGCGGTGCTCCCCCAGGCCCGCGAACGCGCCGAGCAGGAACTCCTTGTTCGCGATCGGGTGGCCCACCTCCAGCGAGGCGTGCCACGCGGCGAGGATGGAGAGGTCGTCCTCGTCGAGCTCGTCGACGGCCTTGGCGTAGTGCACCTGCAGCTCGTCGTCGGGGATCTCGTCGACCCAGGCGCGCACGACCTCGCCCAGCAACTGCCGCCGCGCTTCACGGCCGACGCTCTCGGCGACGACCCTGATCGCTTCCTGGGGTTCGATGAAGCAGAGAGGCATGTGCCCTTGCTCTCCTCTCACAGTGGGTTGGTCGGAGAGTAGGTGTGGCACCTGACGGAAAGACGGTGCGGGCCCCGCCCGGCCGCTGTCCGGAGCGGGCTGCCGTACACATG
>JBOGXS010000007.1:0-13624 GCA_050693815.1 Thermoleophilaceae bacterium
CCCCCGCGGCGCTCGGAGCGTCAGTCGGTCCGGCCTTCGCGCCGGCCGACGTGTCCGGCGGAGGTGCGGTGGGTGTACCCTCGGCGTGTTGGCACCTGACCCCGCCCGGCGGGACCGGCCGCGCGGCGCTCGCAGCGGGGGCAGGCGCGGCCCCGGAGCCGTTCGTGCACGACTCACACCCGAGCCGCTCCCGCCCGGCCACCAGTCCGGCCACCGCGCCGCACGCGGGACAGCGAGCGTCGGCGAACGTCCCGCACCCCGGCAGCCAGACCAGCGCGAACGGGAACCTGCGGGCGCCCCGTCGGACCTCGACCGGCAGCACGAACGCGGGCACATGCACCAGGTGAAGCCGGAACGGCCGGATCTCGTGGCGGGGCTCGAACTCCTGCTCGATCTCCTTCCGGCGCCGCGCGTGCTCGGCGCGGGTAGCCTCGATCTGCGCCTCGAGCAGCGGTCGGCGGTCGGGCGGAGCGGACGGCAGCCGGCGCTCGATCGACTCGGCTGCGCCACGGTAGTAGGCGTCGGCACGGGCGAGCTCGGACTCGAGCGCGCGGCCCGCTTGGGCCTGGAGCGTCGCGAGTCGTCCCCGCGCCCGCTCGCACAGCTGCGCGTGAGCGCCGGCGAGCGCGCGCTCGAGGTCGCCGGCGAGCACACGATGCCGCGCCTCCGGCTCCGCCAGCCGCGGCTGCGAGCGGAGCACGTCGAGTGCTCGGCTGGACGGCGCGAGGCCGCTGCGGGCATCGACCCACGCCTCCTCCTGCTCCTGAAATCGCACCGCCAGGGACGCCGCGTAGTCGATCATTGCCCCGGCGCGCAGCAGCGGCAGGTACGCGGCCGCCGGCTCCCCCGCCGCGTCGACGCGGCCGTGCGCGACCTGGATCAGCTCGCGTGCGCGCGCCTCGAGCATCGTCGCCCGCGGCCGCGCTGAACCCGGCCACGGGAGGTAGGCGCGCGCGACGTCGCCCTGCTCGAGCACGGTCGCGGCGGCGCGCTCGAGCGCCGGGTGGCCGGCAATCAGCAGCACGGCGCCGTCCTCGCGGGCGACGTCCGGGTCCGAGGTGACGGCCACCTCCTCGGGCAGCTCGGCCGACCGCTGCAGCGTCTCGGGGAGGAGGGCGAGCACGTGGTCGCCGGCGTCCTCGAGCAGCGCGCCCTCCCGCTCGGCGTAGTGCAGCCAGAAGCTCAGCCCCGGCTCGTGCCTGACCGCCGTCGCGCCGCGGGCTGCGCTCATCCGGCTTCGTCCGGGGCGACGAGGGCGTCCGTGCGGCCGCGGCTGGCGAGGTACTGCGCGCGCGCGGCGGCTAGGTCGTCGCCGACGGCCTCGATACGCGCCGCGAACTCAGCGTCGTCGCGGCTCGCGACGTAGTGGCGGAAGACGAGCGACTCGAAGTCGAGGTCGTCCTCGATCCGGCCGAGGATCATGTCGAGCTCCCCGACGACCAGCTCGAAAAGGTTGATCTTCGCCTGAAGCACGTCGATCAGCCGCTGTTCCAGCGTCCCGCGGGCGACGAGGTTCGTCAGTGTCACGTCATGCCGCTGGCCGATCCGATGGATGCGGCCGAGCCGCTGCTCGATCTGCATCGGGTTCCACGGCAGGTCGAAGTTGACCATCACGTGGCAGAACTGGAGGTTGCGCCCCTCGCCGGCGGCCTCGGTGCTCAGCAGCACCGGCGCCGCTCGCTCGAACGCCACGATCGCGGCGTCCTTGTCGGCGCGGGCGAGGCCGCCGTGGTAGACGGCAGCCTCCACGCCGTGCTCCGCGAGCAGGTCGGCGAGCCGGTCGAGCGTGTGCCGGAAGGCGGTGAACACGGCCACTTTCTCGCCGCGGTCGCGGTGGCGCCGCAGGCGCTCGAGCAGGGCGTCGGCCTTGGCGGTCGTCGGGATCGCACCCGCCCGCGCGGCCAGGTCCGTCCAGTCGTGCTTCGCCAAGCTCGGGGCGAGCGCCCACGGGCTCGAGCCGGCCAGTCGCTGGAGGCTGCGCAGCGCAAGTGCATACGCCGGCGTGGCGTCGCGAGCGTGCTCGCGCACGCGCTCGGAGATCAGCCGGTAGAGCTCGGCCTCGTCGGCGGCGGGCGTCACGACCAGGGTTTCGGCCAGGCGCCCGGGGAGCATCAACTCGAGCTCGCTGCGGCGGTGGCGGACGATCACGTCGCGCAGCGCGAGCCGCAGCGCCGCGACGTTGCGCGCCGGGGCGGCGGCGCCGGCCGCGCCGTGGCGCGTACGGAACTCGCCCGCGCTCCCGAGCGATCCGGGCCGGACGAGGCTGACGAGCTGGAACAGGTCGGCCAGCCGGTTCTCGACCGGGGTCGCGGTGAGCAGCAGCAGGTAGCGCGCCCGCAGCGAACGCGCTAGGCGGGCCGAGGCGCTGCGCGGGTTCTTCAGCCGGTGCGCCTCGTCCGCGATCACGAGGTCCCAGTCCGGCGCTGCGATCGCCGCGCGCAGCGGGTCGCGCCGGGCGGCGGCGATCGAGGCGACGACGATCGCCTCCGGGCCATCGCCGCCGGGCTGCCACCCGCCCGTGCTCGCGAGCACCGACGGGAGCCCGAACTTGCGCTCGAGCTCCTCGCGCCACTGCCCGACGAGCCCGGCCGGCGCGAGCACCAGCACCCGCCCGGCGAGCCCCCGCAGGCGCAGCTCGCTCAGCACCAGGCCGGCCTCGATCGTCTTGCCGAGCCCGACCTCGTCGGCGAGGATCGCCCTTCCTTGCATGTGCCGCAGCACCCGAGCCGCGGCCTCGAGCTGGTAGGCGAACGGCTCGAAGCGCAGCCGCGGCAGGCACATGAAGGTGTCGAACCCAGGCCGCGCCCAGACCGCGAGCGCCTCGTCGACCAGCGCCGACCGCTCCTCGTCCGCCGCCGCGGCGCCCTCGAGGCGCCGTACGAGCGGGCGGTAGAGCTCGAGCTCCGCAATCGGTGCAGGCGTCGCGGCCGCCGCGGGCTCCCCCGCCGGGGGTGGGGTCTCGGCGACGAACGGTCGTATCGGCACGGCGCCGATGATGGCGGCGCGAACGGACGGTGTGGACGGCGGCGTCGCCGAAGACCGCGCTCCTTGCGGGAGCTGGCTCTCCCTTGCCCCGGGGAGCGAGACGAAGAGAACGCACGCCCGCGCCCGCCGACGTGGTCGTCGGCGAGCATACTCGGATAGCTGATAGCATGCATGAACGTATGGGTGTGCTCGTCCAGATCCGCGATCTTCCCGAGCCCGTCCATCGGACCCTCAAGGCCCGGGCAGCCGCCTCGGGGACGTCGCTGTCGGAGTACCTGCGATCGCTGCTGGCTCGTGAGGCTTCGCGCCCGACTCCCGAGGAACTCGCTGCCCGCGCGGCGACCCGCGGGCGCGTCCACCCCCCCGAGCCCAGCGAACGGTCCGTCCGCCGCCTGCGCGAGTCCGGCGAGTGACCGTTCTCGACACCTCGGCAGCGCTCGACTATCTGCTCGCCACCGGCGTCGCGGAGCAGGTGACCGCGCTGCTGTCGTACGCCGGCACCGCCGCCGCGCCAGACCTGCTCGTCTTCGAGGTTCTCGCCGTGCTCCGACGGGACCTCGCGCGCGGTGCGCTTAGCGAGAGCCGTGCCCTGGGCGTCGTGGAGGACCTCGGTGATCTCGCGGTAGAACTGTTCCCCACGCTTGCGCTGCGCGCTCGCGCATTCGAGCTGCGCCACAACCTCACCGCGTCGGATGCATTGTTCGTCGCCCTCGCCGAACAGCTCGACGAGCCGCTCGCCACAAGGGACCGGGCACTCGCAAGCGCCGCGCGCGAACACGCCGGCATCGACGTCCTGCTATTCGACGCCCACCGCGGCGACTCCTGATCGCCGCCTGCCCCACGCCGCACGAGGCCGTCTTCTCCAACCCGACTTCGCCATCGATCATGGATACGTCGCGGGTGTGGCCCAGGCCCAGCCGAACGGTTCGGGTGGTGGCCAGGTTCCTGCCGGTGGGGCTGTCCGTCGGCGTGGCCGGCTATGAGCGTAGCGGTCGCCTGGCGTCTGGTCGGGGTGGGGGTCGCGTGCCGGCCCAGAGCGCGCTCACCGGCAGGGCCCATAGGCGGTCGCCGAGCGGGAGCGTCTGGTCTCCCGCGTGGATCACCGCTCCCGCGGTGAAGCGGCTTCCCGCGGCGGCCCTCAGCTTCTCGAGGCCCTTGCTGTCGTCCTTGCCCAGCGAAACCTTGGCCTTGACCTCGATGGCCACGACCCGCCCCGAGCGATCCTCGAGCACTAGGTCGACCTCAGCTCCCCGTCGATCGCGGAAGTGGTAGATGCGCGGATCCGTCCCGCTCCAGCTCGCGTGCTTCATGATTTCCGTGGCGACGAAAGTCTCAAGCGCTATCCCTGTGACCCTGTCGTCATCGGCGATCCGCTGCTCGTCGGCGCCGAGCAAGTGCGCCAGCAGGCCGCTATCGGTTATGTAGACCTTCGGCGAGTGCAGGATCCGCTGCAGGAAGCTCGGTCTCCACGCCGGAACGAGGCGAACCAGGAAGATCGCCTCGAGCAGGCTGATGTAGCTCTTGACGGTCTTCTCGTCGAGCTCGAGCTCGCGCGCGACGTTTGCGTACTGGAGCAGGTTGCTCGAGCGGGTCGCCAGCACTGAGAGCAGACGCGGCATCTCGTGCTCCTTCTGGAGGTCAGCAATCGCTTGCAGGTCGCGCTCGAGTGTCGTCGTGAGGTAGTTGGCGAACCAGCGGTCACGTCGGCGACCCTGGCGCAGGCGAGCCTCCGGATAGCCTCCGGCGGCGACACGGGAGGCGAATGCCTGCCTGCCGATCGGCGCGTCAGCGACTCTCGGCGCCGACCCCGCAAAGAGCGAGTCGACGAAGTTGCCCGCAGCCAGCTCGACCTCGGCCTGCGCGAAGGCCCAGAGCCGGGCGATCTCGATCCGCCCGGTCAGCGCCTCCTGGACCTTTCGCGAGCTCAGGATGTTCGCCGAGCCCGTCAGGAGGAACCGCCCGGGCTGCCGGTCGCGATCGACCACCTGCTTGATGGCCAGGATCAGCTCCGGTGCGCGCTGCACCTCGTCGATGAAGACCGGTCCCTCGAAGCCCGCGAGGAACCCGCGGGGATCGGACAGAGCGGCCCTTCGCGCGGCCTGGTCGTCCAGGCTGACTGATACGGCTGGGTGGTCCAGGTCCGCGATCGCTTCGCAGAGCGTGCTCTTCCCTACTTGGCGCGCACCCATCACCAACACGACCCTCGTGTCCCCGAGCGCCTCCACGACTGGCGGCCGGATGTAGCGCTCGATCACGCTCGAAAGCCCTCGCGCCCGCTTTGGTCAAATCCGGAACTCTCTGCTGACATATCCGGAAAGCTTACCTGGCATATCCGGAATACGTCATAGGCCAGTTCCGGACAGCCGGGTAGATAGCACTCGCAAGGTCGCGGTGCGTTGGTCCCGGCCCTCACTGCTTCGCGACGATCCAGGAGGCTGTCGATGCAGCCGATGACGGCGACGTCATCAGCTCGTGCCAGACACGCGCGCGGGCGGCGTGACGGTCGATGTCAGCTCGATCTCATCGATGCCGGGCCACACGCGACGATCATCCGCGGCGGCGGTCCCGTGCTGACCCATCGGGGAATTCCTGGCGTCGACCGAACCGACGGTGACGGCCCGTGGCGTCACGCTCGCCGGCGGCAGAACCACGTCGGGACCCGATCCCGACTTCGAGCAGGAGATCGCGGCGGTGTGTCGATTCCGAAGTCGGCGGACTTCGGCGTCGGCGCGACGGTGACGATCTCTGACAGCGTCATCAAGGACAACCGCGTCGCGCCGTCCGCCAGCGCCCCCGTCGGGCCACCATGCCCCGGCGATGTTCCCTGCCCGTTCGTGCTCGCCGCCGGTGGCGGGATCGACAACGCCCGTGCGCTGAGGCAACCTGATGCCCCACCGCGAGTCCGGCGCGTGGCGCCCGATCCGCAAGCTCCGGGTGCCCATTCGGTGCCCAAACCCCCGTGACTTGCCGGTGAAAGCCGGGGAATCGCCAACGAGGGCTCAAGCCCGAGAACCCTGAAATAGGTAGATTTGCAGGCGAATTCCGCTCGACCGAACCGTGGTCATTCTGTAGCCCCCGCAGGAGGCCCGAGGTTCTGACCCCCGTTCTCGCTTCAAGATCGAGAGCAGCGATCATGAGGATGTCGCTCAGGCCGTCATGAGAACTGCGCCGCCGCGACGCGACCGCGCACGAGTTCGAGGAAATCATTGATGTGCGCGTGGTCGATCGTGTGTGCCGGGTCGCTATGGCGCTGGTGGAGGGCATCGCGTACGACCTGGAGGCTGGGGTCGCGTCGCAGCGCCCACAGGCCCGCGGCGTCCTTTGAGGAGTGCCGGCGTTCCTCGGCGAACCGCCAGACTCGGCATGCGCTCAGCACGGTCAGCTGGGCGTATGGCGGGTCGTCGCCGATCGCTTGCCAGTCAGCCAGCTGGGCATCGCCCGCGTCAAGGACCCATGGGTCGGGGACTCGATCGATGAGTTCGCTAGGCGGCGCGCCGAGGAGGCTGCGGCCGTGCGCGCGACAAACCGAGCACTCGACGGCGAGGTCGCGCTCGCCTCGGTCGCGGCCCTCGATGTGCACGCGTCGCTCCGGACTCTTAATCCTCAGGTAGGCCTCCATGAGCGGCAGCGGTGAGGGCGCGCCTGCCGCCGTACGCGTGACCAGGCGTATGTCGACACGGACGGGTGCTCGTGGCCACTGCTGGCCGACCGCGTTGGCGAGACCCGCAAGGTGTGCGTCAGTGAGCGGATCGTCGACGACCACAAGCAGATCGATGTCGCTGCGGCCAGGGAGGTAGTCGCCGAGTGTCAGGGAGCCGTGCAGGACCACCGCGGCGAGGGCATCGCCGAGCGCCCGCGACGATGCGTGCGCGAGCGTGTCGGCGTATGCGAGCGCGTCGTGTGCCGAGGCGCCGGTCAGCGGGGCTTGTGCCAGAACGGGAACACCCAACGGAAGAGGCTGAGTCCGGGACGCTTGCACCAGCAGTCCGGGTGGCATCCGCAGGAGATCACGCCGCTGCGTTCACGTGCGTGGCCGATGAGGGCGGCCGCGACGTAGAGCGTCACGAGGAGCAGCGTGCCGCGCCGGAGCAGCAGCTCACTCAGTCTCATTCCGATGGCCTCTTCCTCAGCGCCTTCGACCCAGCGCTGCGGGAGTGTCTGGACAGCAGCCTCATCTGGGCCCGGCCACCGATCGGGCGCCGCGGGCTTGCAGCCACACGACGACGTGGTATGCGTCGCTGCGGACGGCGGCCTCGATCGGGGTGAGGTTGTCGTGGCCGATCCAGTTGATGTCGGCGCCCTGGTCGAGGAGGTACTCCGCGGTCTGGCGCTGACCGCCGTGGCATGCGCACCAGAATGCGTTGGTGATCTCCTCGGCGGTGGGTCCTATGGGCGCGGCGACGAGTTGTTCGACCCGGCGGATCTGTCCCAGGGCCGCTGCCTGCCACAGATTCGGGGTAGCTCCGCGCTCGAGCAGTCGGCGTGCGGCGTTCCACTGCCCGAAGGCGACGGCGTCGGCGAGCGGCGTGCCGCCGTCGATGACCGAGCCCTCGGCCTCGAGGTCAGCGCCGGCCTCGAGCAGCTCATCGAGGACGCCGACATCGTCGCTGCTGGCCGCCCAGTGAAGCGGCGTCTCGCCGTGTGCACCGGCGAACCTGGCGTTGACGTCGGCTCCCGCGGCGATGAGGACGGGCACGTGTCCTCCGCGTTGGGGAAGTCGCCGGGGTAGTCGGTCGCGATGTGCAGCAGCGAACGCGACTGCTCACCACATCGATCGCGCCTGATGATCGTCGCCGTCGCAAGCTCGGGGCTTTCGGCCAGCAGCTTCTTGAGCTCGGCGAGGTCGCCGGTCTGGATCGCGTCGGTGATCGCGCGGGCGAGCGGCTCGCCGGCGTCAAGCGTCAGCATCCTCGACCGCCCGACGATCGAGGTCGGCGGGCGGGGCTCGGGCTCCGCCTCCCAGCGCCTCTGGTGCAAGCCGCCAGCTGTCGCGCGTCGCGGCGCGACGTGGGTTCGAGGTGGCCTGCCTCCCGAGGGTCTTGCGAGCTGTCTACCGTCAGCCAGGCACCGCGAACGATGCTACTCCCAACGTCCGCGGCCGTCACGCCTCGTCCTCGATCGGCTGGCCGATCGCGATGTCGTGTCCGTCTGGGTCCTGGACGCCGAATTCGCGAAATCCGCTGGGCGCGTTGTAGAGCGTGTAGTCGATCCCCGGGCCACGCCGCTGGACCTCCTCGTAGATCGCTTCGACGTCGTCGACGCGGATGAACACGTTCCACACGTTGGGGACAATTCGCCAGTTGGGGATGATCCGCTCCGGGTCGCCGCAGAGCGCCATCAAAATGGTCACGTCGTCGCGTTTAGCGACGATGAAATCTGGAGGCTCGCCGTGGACGTCGCAGGTGAAGCCGAGCCGGTCGCGGTAGTACTCGACGGAGCGCTCGATGTCGGCGATGAGCAGGACGGCGGAGCTTCCGGTCAGACTGGCCATCACAGCTCTCGCTCGTAGAAGAAGTTCAGCGCGCCGCTGGATTCGCGGTTGCTGGAGCCGAGGCTCTCGTACAGAGCGCGCGCGGCGACGTCGTCCTCTCCGGTCCCCAAGCTCATGTCATCACGGTTGCCGGCGCAGTTGCGATTCGGCGAGGTCGACCGGGGCGAAGACCATGCAGCCGAGCTGGTCGTCGCGGCGCAACAGCCAGTTCGAAATGGCGAGGACTTCACAGCCGGCATAGCCGCGTGCTGCGGCGAGCAGCATCGACGTCCCGACAAAGATCACCGCGGCGTCGCCTGTCACGTCGATCGCCCGGTTGTACTCCGGGATGAGCGTGAGCGCCAGGAACCCCGCAAGAGTGACCAGATGCGCCACTGGGCCGATCGCGTGCAGTCGGCCCCCGCCCCGCCGCGCCCGGGCCCATTGCCCTGCGAGTAGGACGCCCGGGAACGCGAGGAGACCAACGGCCCACAAAAGCGGGGTGAAGCCGCCTGTGATCTCGGCCTCGATCACGCTGCCGACCAGGTAGCCGCCCAGCAGGATTCGCGCGGCTGTACCCGCGGGACCGATCGCACGCAAGCGACCCGCCACGGCGCGAGGCGCCAGACCTGTTTCGAGCGCCGACATCACGCGGCCTCCAAGCCCGGGCCGTCCTCGCCCTGATGTGCTGGTTGGAACCAGCGCGCGGACAGGCGGCGCATGAGCGTGAAGGCGTCGGCGACAGAAACGACGATCGCTTCGGGGTGCGCGCCTTGCCACTGCGCAGCGGCCTGTGGCGAGCTGAAGAAGTGCTGCTCGTGGCAGAGCGCCTGGCGGAAGTCCGACAGGTGTGCCGCCGGGGTGACAATCGACACGACGGCCTCCGCAGGCTCCACGCTGCGTAGGCCCTCCGGGCCGATCTCGATCCGGATCGGCTCGCCGCTGGCAAAGCACGGCGACTCAACGTGGGCCTCGATGCCAAGGACCGCTGGGAACGCGAGCGTGTCCGGGGCACACCACGTGTACAGGACGCGCCCGTCGACCTCGAAGCGGTGCCGGGTCGCTCGCAGCGTCAAGCCAAAGCCGACCAGGCGGCCATCGGCGTCCCATTCGGCGGGAGAGCGACGCAGCAGGCCCAGCACGTCGGTCGCCGGCATCCCG
This sequence comes from Thermoleophilaceae bacterium, assembly GCA_050693815.1. Lineage (GTDB taxonomy): Bacteria > Actinomycetota > Thermoleophilia > Solirubrobacterales > Thermoleophilaceae > JACVRW01. The sequence goes on from JBOGXS010000007.1 coordinate 9,617, forward strand.
GCCCGCGCGGCGATCCGCGCGACGTCCACCGGCTCCCCACGTGCCAGCTCGGTAAGCAGGACGGGTGTCAGAGCTTCGAGTTCAGCGGCCCACGACTGCGTCTCGTACCAGTCCAACAGACGTTGCGTGAGGTGATCGAGGGTGCTCGTGGTCATAACTTGCTCCTACGGTCGTCGAGCTGCGCATCGATGCGCTGCTCGGCGCGATCGAGCGCAGCGGCGATCTTGGGGCCGATCGGCTCGTCGGGATCGGCGAAGTAGGCGTCGGCGAGCTGCGTGATCTCCTTGATCGTCAGCCCGACCGAGCGCATCTCGCCGATCACGCGCGCGCACCACAGCGCCGTGTCGTCGAACAGCCGGAAGTTGCCTTCGCTGCGCCCGGCCGAGTAGATCAGCCCGCGCGCCTCGTACTCGCGGATCGCCTTGATCGACAGCCCAGTGCGCCGCGACAGCTCGCCGACCGTCATCAGCCCGCTGTCCACGCGATCCATCTAGCAGCCTCCATCCGCGACGCACCAGCATCGAGTCGACAGGCGCCCGAGCTCGAAGGCGTCATCGAGATCGAGCACGAAGGTCCCCGGGCGCCGGCTCACCCACTCGTTCGCAGCGTCGCCAGCGACGAAGTGCACGTGGCAGCAGAACGACTCGACGATGTCGGCCGTCGAGGCTTGCCCGCGTGGTGGAAACGACACCCGGACATCCTGGGGATGTGAAGCCAGGACGCGGTCTGGTGCAACCGTCAGCCGCACGGCGGCACCGGTCACCGGACAGGTCGACTTCACCTCCGCCTGCTCGCCCAGCAGCGCGGGGAGGAACAGCGTGTCCCAGGCACACCACGTGTACAGCGGCCGACCGGAGACTTCGAAGCGGTGCTTAGTTTGGCGCAGGCTCAGGCCACCGAACGCCTCGACGCGTCCCTGTTCGTCTAGGCGCACATTCGGCCAGCGCGCAAGCCTGTGCGCCACGTCTGGCTCTTCGCGGCCAGTGGACGCTGCCAGCGCGGCGGCCGAGACCGGCTCGCCGTATGCGAGCGAGCGCAGCAGCGCTCGTGCCAGCGGTGCGTCATCGCAGCCGGGGAAGGTTCCCGCGAGCGATTCGGCCAGCGCCTCGAGCGAAGGGATGTCGGGGCGGGTTGTCATGCCGCGCAGCAGGACAGCTTGCTCGGCTCTCGGCTGAACGCCAGCGCCCCGAGGTGGATCGCCTCGCCGATCGTCAGGTACGGGTCCCAGCCATCGGCCAGCTCGGCGACGGTGCGGCCGGCTTCGATCGCGTAGACGCCGGCGAGGATCGCGTCGCCGGCGCCCTCCGCCAGCAGGTGCACACCCAGCACGCGGCCGGTGTCGCGCTCGGCAACGAGCTTGACGACTCCATGTGGGCTTCGACTGACGATCGCGCGCGGCACGCTGGCGAGGTCGAGCACGCGACACTCGCAATCGATCCCGACCGCGTGGACCTCCGCCTCGGTCATGCCGGCAGATGCGATCGTCGGCGTCGTGAAGGTGATCCGCGGCAGCGCCGAGTAGTCGATGCGCCGCCCGGCGTCGTCGAACGCGTTCTCGACGGCGATCGCTCCCTGCTTGGCGGCCACGTAGACGAACTGCGGATGACCGGTGACATCCCCGGCGGCCCAGACGCGCCGGTTGGAGGTGCTCATGTCGTCACCGGTGATGACCTCGCGATCTGCCCCGAGGGCGACGCCGGCGGCGTCCAGGGCCAGGCCGCCGGTGCGCGGCCTGCGCCCCGTCGCGACCACCAGTTGCTCGGCTCGAAACTCGTCATCTCCGGTCATGACCACGACCTCGCCGGCCTGGCGCTGCACGCGCCTCACGTCAACGCCCTCGACGACCTCGATGCCATCAGCCGCGAACGCGTCACGGATCCCATCGGCGACCTCGGGTTCCTCGCGGCGCGCGAGCCGCGAGCGCACCAGCACCGTCACCTTCGTTCCGAGGTGAGCGAAAAGCTGCGCCTGCTCCATCGCAACGTAACCCCCGCCGAGCACCACCATCGACACCGGCAGATGATCGAGCTCCATCGCCGTCGTCGACGTCAGATAGCCGCTGCCGCGCACGCCGCGGATGTCAGGGATATCCGGCTCGGAGCCCGTGGCGACGAGATAGTTCTCGGCCTCGACGCGCCGACCATCCACGTCCAGGGCGGGCCCGTCGACGAAGCGTGGATCGCCCTCGATCAGCTCGATGCCGTACTCGTGCGCCAGGTCGACGTACTTCTCCTGGCGCGTCCTCTCGACGATCTCGCGCTTGCCCGCGATCAGCGCCGCGAAGTCGACCGTTCCCGCCTCGGTCGTGATGCCAGGGAAACGGTTCGCCGCAGCGCGGTGGCGCGCCTCAGCCGCGGCCAGCAGCGCCTTGGACGGGATGCAGCCAACATTCACGCACGTCCCGCCGATCGTCGCGCGCTCGATCATCGCCACGCGCAGCCCGCGCCGCCGCGCGGCGATCGCCGCGGCGAACGCGCCGCCGCCCGACCCGACGATCGCCAGGTCGAAGCGGAACCGACGCCCGTTGTCGCGGGCCTCCCGCATTAGCAGGGCGTGTCGATGCGCCGGCACGCCGCGACGTGGTCGGCGTTGTCTTCCAAGAGCGCCCGGCCGAGCGCCAACAGCTGCGCGACCCGGGCATCGGCGATCCGGTAGTAGACGCTCGGGTGCTCGCGCCGGGTTTCCACAAACCCGCACCAGCGCAAGCACGCCAGATGGTTTGAGACCTTCGGCTGCGACTGGCCGAGACGCTCGACGAGCTCGCCGACCGTCACCTCGCCGTGCTCCTGCAGCAGCTCGAGGATCCGCACGCGCGTGGCGTCGCCGAGCCCGCGGAAGTACTTGGCGACCAGGTCGGGCTCGGCCGGGGTCTCCGGGAGCACGAACGGAGCTGACGTCGTGACGTGAGCGGTGGCTTCCATCAGGCGATTCTGATGTAAAGTATCAGAGCTTTCTGATATGGCACACGGAGATCTCGTTCAGCCCGAAGTCAATGTGCGTGCCGTGGTCGACTACGACCCAGCCTGGCCAGAGCAGTTCGCCGCGCCGGCACGCGAGTTGCGGAGAGCCCTTGGCAGCGTCGCGCTTCGCATCGATCACGTCGGCTCGACCGCGGTTCCCGGCCTGGCCGCCAAGCCGATCATCGACGTGCAGATCTCGGCGGCCTCGTTTGAGCCGCTGAGCGCGTTGCGCGAGCCGATCGAGTCGTGCGGCTTCGTGTGGCGAGCCAACGACGACGATCTGAGCAGGCGCTACTTCCGCGAACGTCCTGGCCGCCGCCGCACCCATGTCCACGTGCGTCGTGCCGGCAGCTTCTATGAGCAGCTGAACCTGCTCCACCGCGACTACTTGCGAGCGGATCCGATCCGCGCCGCCGAGTACGCCGCCTTCAAGCGCTCGGTCGCCCACCTATTGCTCACCGACCGGCAGGCCTACGTCGAAGCCAAGGCACCGTTCGTCTGGGAGACACTCGCGCGCGCCCACGACTGGGCCCAGATAACCGGCTGGGAGCCAGAAGCCTCCGATGCCTGACACCGCGCAGATGAGCGAAAGGCCTCGCTTTGCAGGTGATTTCTGGCGGCCAGCACCTCGGACCTTCTGCGTCGTACGCAGAACGTCGTGAGTGCCGCATCAAGACCGGCGACCGACCTCGCGACCCGACACCAGAGACGCAGCCGCGCGTTGAGGGAGCACCGCCCTCTTCGCGGACGCGGGTGTCCGGACCTTCTGCAATCACGAAGGCGGAAGCGTCTGATGCGGGTCCTGCGCCTCGGCGCCGCGAACCTCACCTACGGCCGTCGGGACTTCTGCTCCGCGCGAAAGCCGAGCGTCACTCGGTAGGCTCGATTCGCGGCCGCTCGGCGACCCGCTTCATGTCATCGCCCTGTACTTGAGGTGGGTGACGCCGGGCGCCTCGACGGCCCGGACCTGCTCGAGCTGCACCTCCGCGTCCCCGAGGTTGTCGAAGAGGCGAGCACCATCGCCGAGCACCACCGGAACGACGTGGAG
>JBOGXS010000008.1:0-4165 GCA_050693815.1 Thermoleophilaceae bacterium
CTTCCACGAGCTGTGGGCCGAATGGCAGCGCTCCTCACAGGGCATCCAGCACGCCCTGCAGGGCATCAGCCAGCTGATGACCCAGGCCAGCGCCAACTACGCCGACACCGAGCAGGCCATCGCAAGCAGCTTCCAGCGCTAGGAAGCGACCGGTGGACCGAGCGGCAGGCGGTGGTGCTGGAGGCGGCGCCATCGCGGTGGCTCCCGCCGAGCTGCACGGGGCGGCGGGGACGCTGCGCGCCGCCCTCGCGGAACTCGACGGAACGGGGTCGGGCGCGGGCAGTCTCGGGGCCGGCGACCTCGGCTCGCCCGAGCTCGCGGCCGCGGTCGCGGACTTCTGCGACCGCGCGGGCGCCGTGGCGGCGGCCATGAACGCGGTGATCGACGTCACCGCGAGCAACACGGACGCCGCGGGCGGGCTGTACACGACCACCGACGCCACCGCGATCCCGGGGTCACCATGAGCGGAAGCCCCGACCGATGGCCGAGTCCGTAGCGGGTATCGAGCTGCCCGATGGCGATCCCGGGGCGGTCGGGGCCGCGGCCAGCGGGCTGCGGTCGACCGGCGGGGGCTTTGAGAACGCCCGCGGCACCGTGGCCCGGGCGGCCGCGGGCGTGCCTTCCTGGAGCGGCCACGCGTCCTTCGCCTTTGCAAACCGCTGCGGGACGTACGGCTCCGCCGCTCGCAGCGCCGACAGCGCGTGCGAGCAGGCCGCGGGGGCTCTGCGGCGTTACGGCACCGTGCTGTCGGAGGCGCGCGGAGAGGTGCGACGGCTTCAGCGTCTCGGCGAGGCCTGCGTGACAGAGATGGAGCAGGCCGAGGCTCGCGCCGCGGAGGCGAGCGAGCGTCACATCGCCGCCAGCCGGATGGCTTACCAGGCGAGCTTCGGCTCGGCCGCGGACGCCGGCGCCACAGCGGCCGCCTTCCGCGTCCAGGCCGACGACGCCATCGGCGACCGCGACCGTGCCCTCGGCGAGGCCCAGCGCGCCCGCGAGGAGCTCGAGCGGCTCCGAGACAAGGCCGAGCGCGAGCGCGACCGTGTCCTGCGCGCCGGTCGCACCGCGGCCGGGGAGGTGCAGGCGGCCACTGCCTCCATGCCCAGCGTCAGCTGGCCGGCCACCGGGATCGGCGGCACGGTGATCTCGAGCCGCGGCGAGACCGTCTCCGTGGGCGTGCGCATCCTGATCTTCAAGCTGGGTGGCAGCGAGAGCGCGCTCGTGGAGGAGCGGGCGGATGGGACCTGGGCCGTGACCTTGGCGGACGGCCTGGAGGGCGGCATCGAGGCCGACCTCATGCCGGGCGCCGAGACAGGCGGAACCGGGGAGACCGGACGCATAGGCGCCGGCCCCGACCTGCAGGCCGCCCTGCTGGCCCAGTACGAGAACGGCGAGACCTTCGAGTTCGAGAGCCGACAGGAGGCCATGACCTTCCTCGAGATGAAGAACTCCGGCCCGCCGATCGAGGATCCGTACGCCCCCTCCGTGAACCCGACCGGAGGCTACGTGTACCCGTCGTACCTCGCGGGACTCGCGGCCTACAAGCGCGACTGGCACTGGGCCCAAGACCAGGAGCCCGAGGAGAGCTACGAGGAGGGCGGCATAAAGGCCACCGCCGGCGCCAGCTTCGACTTCGGCACCAGCCACGGGGCGGGCCTCGAAGCTGAGGGCTCCGAAACGCTCGGCAGGCGCGTGGACCTCCAGACCGGCGCGAACACCGTGTACTGCCAGACCACCGTGTCCGCGAACGGGGGGCTCGCGGTGCCCGGCGCCTCCGGCGGCGGCGAGGTCCGCGGCGAGTCCGTCACCGCGGTGACCTTCACCGGCGAGGACGGCCGCCAGGTGTCCGGCTTCTCGGTCAGCTCGACCGCGAGCGGGCACTACGGCGGAGGGCTCGACGCCGATCTGAAGCACGCGAGCGTCGGAGCCGAGGAGTCGCACGGCATCCGCCGCGAACGCCAGGTGCAGCTCGACATGACGATCCCGGAGAACCGAGAGGCGCTCAACGAGTACCTTGCGAGCGGCGGCGCCGACCCCGGGGCCGTCGCGGAGCTGAACGAGCGCATGCGCGAGTCCGGTCACACGATCGTCCGGGTCTACGAAACCGGATCCACGAGCAACACCTACGGCGTGGACGTCAAGGCGTTCGGCGGCGAGGCCGGCAAGTCCACGTCGGCCTCGCAGCTCACCGAGTTGCGCTATCGCCCGCCGGGCGCCGACGAGTTCATCGAAGTGCCGATCCGGTGACGCGGGGACCGTACCCCCTTGCGCTCGCGGCGGTGGGCATCGTGGCAATCGTGTTCGTGGCCGCCTGTGGCGGGGACGACTCGGACGGGTCGAGCGGGTTCGAGCGCTACGAGGAAGATGGCCTGACGGTGGAGTACCCGGCCTCCTGGATCCGGGACGAGGAGCGCGAGGGCGGCCAGGCCGGCACGCAGATCAGCGTGCACGGCCGGCGCGACGAGGACGGCCTCTTCCCGCGGCTGACGGTGGCTCGTCAGGAGAAGGAGTTCGCGAACGCCGCCCAGGCCGGCGGGGTGCTGGCCGCGGAGCGCCCCTTCCAGCTGAACGACGGTCGCCTTGTGTCCGACGGAAGGGTGGAGGTACCCGGCTCCGACGGCGCGTGGCGGGTCGTCACGCGATTCGAGCTGCCGCTCGACGGCGGTGGGACGGTGCCGGGCCGGGCCGTCGAGGTGATCGCGCTGAAGGGGGACGAGCAGTTCATCCTCACGCTGGCCGGGCCGGCGCGAGCGATGGAGCAGCTCCCGGTAGACCGGATCGTCGGGTCGCTCGAGCTGAGTTAACGGCGCTCGCGTCCGGCTCTTACTGACCGCCCGCGTCACCACCGTCGCTCGCGGCGCCCGCCTCGAGGCCAGCCGCGTCACCTCCACCGAAGTCACCGAAGCCAGACTCGGCGAACAGGTCCGCGGTGGCTGCCAGGCCGACGGCGCCGAGTGCGGCCACACCCTCGGACAGGGGCGCCCCGCCTCCCTGCAGTCGGCGCAGCGCGAGGCGGCGCTCGTCACGGGAGAGCCAGGCGGTGAGCAGCCCGGACCAGGCCATCAGGAGGAGCAGCTCGCGGTCACGCGGCTCGCCGGCGGCCTCGTCACGCACGCACCTACGCACGCGCGGCAGCACCGAGCCCTGGCCGCGCGGTCCCCCAGCCGGGGGCGGCGGGCGGTGGAGCTCGGCTCCAGCAGCCCGGCCCGCTCGAGCTCGCTGTGAGCGCGCCGGCGGGCGCGCCAGGTGGCCAGCGGCGCGCCACGCGTCGAGCCGTTGGCCGCCCCCAGTCCCCTCCGGAAGCGCCGTCGCCGGCGCGGAAGCAGGCCGCCCTTGACCGGATCGATCGCCACGAGCAGCAGCTCGGCCGCCAGTGACAATCTCGGCTCCATGCGGCCATCATGGCACGGTGATCCCGGAGTTCGATCCCGCCTGGAAGGTCGGCCGGTGAGGGCGACCTGCGCCGCCTGGGAGCCTATCGAGAGCTTCCGCTCACCGGCCGAGTTCGAGCGCTTTCAGAGCTGGCTATCGGGCTTCGTGGAAACCGGCGCGGCCGAGCGGGTCCCGGTGGACCCGGAGTGGAAGGACGCGAACCCGCTCTTCGAGGAGTGGTATCGGTGCGCCGAGACCGGGCAGGTCTGGCGGCTCCTTCACCCCGACCCGCCTTCGCGCGGGGGTTTCGTCCCCTCGACGCCGGGCCGACATTAGTCCCCGGACCGGTTGCGGACCCGCTCGGAGACGTAGCGGCGGTGGTGACCGCCGCGGCCTCCACGGCGAGCCGGGCCACGTCCTGCGCCGCCAAGGGCTGGATCGGGTAGTCGCCGCGCCCCCGGTACCAGGAACAGCGGGAAGCGCCGCAGCGCCCGGTTCTACAGCAGCAACGACGTGCATGTGTTATCTCCGGGCCGAAACAGGGAACCTCCCCTTCGCGTACCCGGAAGCGACAGGGAGGGATTCACCCGTATGGCCGCCAGCGGATTCATTCGCGTCACCCCCGAGCAGCTCGGAGCGATCGCCGGGCAGCTCAACGCGGGCGCCGCCAACATCGAGCAGATCAACCAGCAGCTGCAGGGCCAGGTCGCCCCGCTCGGCTCCGACTGGGCCGGCGTCGCGCAGGCCCGCTTCCACGAGCTGTGGGCCGAATGGCAGCGCTCCTCACAGGGCATCC
>JBOGXS010000009.1:0-4467 GCA_050693815.1 Thermoleophilaceae bacterium
GACCTGTGGGCGGCGATCGAGGCCGCCGGCGCCGAGCTGGCGGCGGCCCAGGGCCCGGACCCGAGCGCCTGGCGCGCCGACGCCGGGCGCGAGCGCATCACGTTCCTGCCCGGTGTGCTGCCGTACACCATGCGCTACACGAACCGCCCCACCGGGATCCAGCAGGTGATCGAGTTCAGGGGGCACCGCCCCGGTAGGTAGCCTCACCCGCCGTGCGCTTCGAGAAGTGGCAGGCGCTGGGCAACGACTACGTGATCGTGGAGGAGCGGCGGCTGCCGTTCGAGTTCACCCCTGAGCGCGCTCGCCGCCTCTGCGCGGCGCGCACCGGGGTGGGGTCGGATGGCGTGCTGCTGATCCGGGAGAGCAGCGAGCCCGGCTTCGTGGCCGAGATCGTCATCTACAACCCCGACGGGACCGAGGCCGAGCTGTCGGGCAACGGCGTCCGGCAGGCGGTGATGTACCTGCGCCGCAACGGCTGGACCGAGCACGACTCCTTCTCCGTGCGCACCGCCGCGGGCGAGATCCGGCCCCGCATCCACGACGGGCTCTGCACGCTCGACATGGGCCGCGCCCGCCTGCGCTCCGAGCGGGACTTCCCGAGCGGGGAAGAGGACGGCATCGGTACGCTCAGCGTGAGCGGACGCGACTTTCGCTTCCAGTTCGTCCAGGTGGGCAACCCGCAGTGCTCGATCGAGATTGGCGACGAGCTGGAGGAGCTGGACCTGGACCGCCACGGCCCGGGCATCGAGCGCCACGAGCTGTTCCCCAACCGCACCAACGTCTCCTTCTGGCGGCGCACCGGCGACGCCGAGATCCGCGCGCGCATCTTCGAGCGCGGGGTGGGGGAGACGATGTCCTCGGGCACCGGCGCGAGCGGCGCCGCCGTCGCGGCGGTGCTGCGCGGGACGGACAGCCCGGTGAGCGTGCGGCTGGACGGCGGCGAGCTCGAGGTGGAGGTGGGTGAGGACATGCACGTGAGCCTCACGGGATGGGCCCGCCCGGTCTACCGGGGCGAGCTGAGCGAGGAGCTGATCGAGGAGCTGTCGGATGCGGCCCGGTAAGCCATCCGCGCGCACCCCCGCTGGCGGGGTGACCGCCTCCGGCGGCACCCCGCGCGGTGGCCGGGTGCTTGCGGCCAAGCGCCTCGACCGCCTCCCCCCGTACCTCTTCGCCGAGCTCGAGCGCAAGGTCTCGGAGAAGAGGGCCGCCGGGGTCGACGTGATCTCGCTCGGGATCGGCGATCCCGACACGCCCACTCCGCCCGACGTGGTCGAGGCGCTCGCGACGGCCGCGCTCGACCCGGGCACCCACCGCTACCCCTCGAACCGGGGCAGGCCGGAGCTGCGCCAGGCGTTCGCGCGCTTCTACGAGCGCCGCTTCGGAGTGTCGCTCGACCCGGACTCCGAGGTCGTGCCGGCGCTGGGGGCCAAGGAGTGCGTGTTCAACCTCAACCTGGCCTTCCTCGACCCCGACTCGATAGCGCTCGCCGCAGACCCCGGCTACCCGGTCTACACCGGCGGCCCGCTGCTGGCCGGCGCCGAGGCGGTGCTGATGCCGCTGCTGCCCGAGCGCGGCTTCGCCCCCGACCTCGACGCCATCGGCGGCGACGTGGCGGCGCGCGCCAGGCTGCTCTACCTCAACTACCCCAACAACCCGACCGGCGCAGTGGTGCCCGGCGGGCTGTTCGAGCGGGCGGTCGAGTTCGCGCGCGAGCACGACGTACTGGTGGTCCACGACGCGTCGTACACCGAGACGACCTACGACGGCTACGTGGCCCCCTCCTTCCTGGCGACCCCTGGGGCGAGGGACGTCGGCGTGGAGGTCTTCTCGCTCTCGAAGGGCTGGAACATGACCGGCTGGCGCACCGCGGCGCTCGTCGGCAACGCCGGCGCGGTGAGCGCCTACTGGCGGCTCAAGACGAACATCGACTCGGGCGTCTTCGAGGCGGTCCAGCTGGCCGCGGCCGCCGCGCTCGACGCCGGGCCGCCGGCCGAGATGCCGGCGACCTACCAGCGCCGGCGCGACCTCGTGTGCGACGCCCTGCGCGCCATCGGCGTGGAGGTCACGCCGCCGAAGGGCACGATCTACGTCTGGGCCCCGGTGCCGGAGGGCCACACGTCGGTCTCCTACTGCGAGATGGTGCTCGAGGAGTCGGCGGTGGTGATCTCGCCGGGGAGCGCGTACGGGCCCAACGGCGAGGGCTTCTTCCGCATCTCCCTGACCATCGACGACGAGCGGCTGAGCGAAGCCGTGGAGCGCATGCGGGAGAGCCTCGCCTGATGCGCTACTGCGGCGTGGTCCCCGCGCAGCGCTCGCTCCAGCTGGCAATGCTGGAGGAGGTCCGCACGCCCGAGCCGCCGATCCGGCTGAGCGCGATCTTCTTCGAGCCCGGCTCGCCCGCGCAGGTCGCCGGCGAGCTGCGCGCTCTCCCCGAGGCCGTGGTGGCGGTGGGCGCTCCCCTGGCGGGCCGGCAGGAGAGCCGGCGCGCGCGCGATTGCGACACCCTGCTGGAGCGCCGCGGCGTCGCCCCGCATCTGGCCACGACGACCACGCACGAGCTGGCCGAGCTGCTCGGCGACCTGACCGCGTTCAGCCCCGACGGCGACGGCCGCAGCGGACGGGTCGACGAGGGCGCCTACCACGACTTCCCCCTGTTCGAGACCAACGCCGACGGCGTGTTCTGCGCCCTCCAGCGCCGCCGCCTGCCGGCCCGCCGCCACCCGCTGGGCGTGCAGCTGCGGATCGAGGAGCTGGAGGGCGACCACGTGATCGACGAGGGCGGGGACCTGTGGCACCGCCGCATCGAGGAGCTGGACGCCGCCGCCTGCGCTCTGTGCGCGCATCGCTACGCGGTGGGCCACGCGAGCTGGCTGGGGGACCCCGACGAGGCTGTCGTGGTGCTGCCCGGCTCGTCCCTCCCGCACGAGTTCTCGCGCCGGGGCGTGCTGCCGCCGGTCGAGCGCGTGCAGCTGCCGCCGGAGCGCTGACCGGCGCTAACCCGACGCGGCCAGCGTGTCGCGCAGGCCCTGGTCGAGATCCCGCCCCCGGTAGCCGAGCTTCTCGCGCGCCTTGTCGTCGCGCGCCCAGTAGGTCACGCCGTCGATCACCTTGATCGCCTCGCGCAGGTTGGGCGGGAAGCCGAGCGCCGGGCCGATCACCGGCCCCAGCGGCGCCGACAGCTTCATCAGCACCGGCGGCAGCGTGACGCGCGGCGGCTTGCGGCCGGTGATGGCGGCGACCTTGTCGACGATCTCGCCCAGGCGGGCGCGCTCGCCGCCCAGGACGTAGCTCTCGCCGATCTCGCCCTTGTCGAGCGCGAGCAGCACGCCGTCGGCCACGTCCTCCACGTACACCCAGGTGCCGCCGCCCTCCGGGAACACCTTCGCGCGCAGCTTGCCCTTGCGCATGTCCTCGATCATCTTGCCGACCTCGGAGTGGTCGCCGGGCCCGTAGACGCCGCCCGGCTGGACCACCACTATCGGCGCCCCGCGGGCGAGCCGGTCCCTGGCCACCTGGTGGGAGCGGTACTTCGTCTCGTCGTAACAGGAGAGGAAGCCGTCGGCCTCGGAGCGCTCGTAGGTCTCGTCGACCGCCTGCCCGTGCGTGTTGCCGAAGATGTTGACGGTGGAGATGTAGACGATCCGCGGGACGCCCGCCTCGACCGCGGCGTCGAGCATGCGCTCGGTCCCGCGCACGTTGGCCTCCCACATCGCGGGCCGCTCGGACTTGGGAATGCCGACCTTGTAGATCGCGGCGCCGTGGATGGCGGCGTCGCAGCCGCTCATCCCGCGCGCCAGGACGGCGCCGTCGGAGAGGTCCCCCTCGACGACCTCGCAGCCGAGCCGGGTGAGCTCGCCGGCGCGGTCCGGCGAGCGGGCCAGCGCCGCGACGTCGTCACCCCGCTCGCGCAGCTTGCGAGCGATGTGACCTCCGATGAACCCGGTCCCCCCAGTCAGGAACACGCGCACGGGCGCAGCCTACACTTGACGAGGTGGGCTATGGGGAAGGAATTCGAAACGCCCGCGCGCGCCAGCGCGCCTTCTGCATCGCCGCGGGTCCGCACGAGGTCGACCTCGGCGAGCTGAAGGAGCTGCTGCGCACGGCCGGCGTGGCCGTGGCCGGCGAGCTCGTCCAGCGCCGGCCCGAGCCCGATCCCGACCGCTACCTCGGCAGGGGCAAGCTGGCCGAGCTGAAGAAGGCGATCGCCGAGTCCGGCGCCAACCTCGTGGCCTGCGACGACGAGCTCAAGCCGCGCCAGGAGCGCAACCTCGAGCAGGCGCTCGACATGCCGGTGATCGACCGCACGGCGATCATCCTCGACATCTTCGCCGACCACGCCCACTCGGCCGAGGGCAAGCTCCAGGTCGAGCTGGCGCAGCTCGAGTACAACCTCGCGCGCATGCGCGGGCTGTGGACGCACCTCGAGCGCCTCGGCGCCGGCCGCATGGACGGCGGCATCGGCACGCG
>JBOGXS010000010.1:0-4136 GCA_050693815.1 Thermoleophilaceae bacterium
GGGGGACCCCCGCGAAGGCCACCTGGTCCCAGGTCACCCGCTCGGCGCCGCCCCCGATCGTCACCGCCGGGAAGCGAAAACGGCGCGCCGCGGGGCTCCCCGCGATCACCGTGTACGACCAGCGGCCCGCCCGCGGGAAGACCACCCGCAGCCGGTAGCGCGCCTCGATCAGCACGTCCTCGTGCTTGGGGACATACGCCCCGATCGGGGTGGGCCTGACCGCGAAGCGCCGCTCTCCGCTCCGGAAGACCAGCGTCGGCTCGGCCTTGGCGACCCCGCGATTGAACTCGAACAGGGTGAGCGTGGCCACCCACGGCCGGCCGGGCTCGATGCCGGTCGGCCCCGGGGACACCGATGCGTGCGGGCCCTTGGCGGCGGCGGCCGGCGCCAGCGCCAGCTGCGTCAGGAGCGCGGCGAACGAGACGAGCAGGAGGCGTCGCATGCCCGTTCTACGACCGCCGGGCGAGCGAGGTTCCCGGCGGCGCGCGTCAGCCGCGCCGCACCGGCCACGCCACGCCGCCATCAGCGCAATCCGTGACCGTGCTCGGCTGCGCGCGCGTGGGCTGGTCCGGCGCATCGCGCTGGATGCGGAAGCTCCGCAGCCGCAGCGAGTTCGACACGACGAAGACGCTCGAGAGCGCCATCGCCGCGCCGGCCAGCAGCGGGTTGAGGAAGCCGGCGGCGGCCGCCGGGACGAGCGCGAGGTTGTAGGCGAAGGCCCAGAACAGGTTGCTCTTGATGGTCGCCAGGGTCTTGCGCGACAGGCGGATGGCGTCCGCCGCCGCGCGTAGGTCGCCGCTCACGAGCGTGAGGTCCGAGGCCTCGATGGCGACGTCGCTGCCGGTCCCGATGGCCAGCCCGAGGTCGGCCTGCGCGAGCGCCGGAGCGTCGTTGACCCCGTCTCCGACCATGGCTACGACGCGCCCTTCCGCTTGCAGGCGACTGACGACGTCGGCCTTCTCGGCGGGAAGGACCTCCGCGACGACCTCCTCGATGCCGGCCTGCCTCGCCACGGCCTCGGCGGTCGCCCGGCTGTCACCGGTGAGCAGGACCGGGCGCAGGCCCAGCGCCCGAAGGCGGCGGATCGCCTCGGGCGAGGACGCCTTCGGCGTGTCGGCCGATCGTCGACCTCGAGCTCCTCGATCGGCAGCCACCGCTCGCCACCGTCGCCGTCGAGGACCGCGACGTCCTTGGCGCCCAGCTCCAGCAGAGCCTCGAGCGCGACGCCGGCACGGCGCTTCGCGCGTGCCTCGAAGTAGCGGCCGCCGAGGATGAACGTGGTGACGACGGCGGCGACCTCGAAGTAGATGTCGTCGAGCGAGGCGGAGCGGTCGGGGATGAGGTCGAAGCCCATCGTCATTCCCGTCATGCCGGCATCGCCGAGGAACAGCGCCACCAGCGACCAGCCCCAGGCCGCCAGGGTCCCGACCGAGACGAGCGTGTCCATCGTCGCGGTGCCGTGCCTGAGGTTGGCCCACGCCGCGCGGTGGAACGGCCAGCCGGCCCACAGCACCACGGGCGTCGCGAGCTGGAGTGCCAGCCACTGCCAGTTGTCGAACTGAAGGACCGGCACCATGGACAGCAGCAGGACCGGCAGCGACAGGACGGCCGACCACACGAGCCGCCGCCGCAAAGCGCGCGTCGGGTCCTCCTCCGCCGCGGGAGGCTCGATGCCGGCCTCTCGCGCCGGCGGCGCCGGCAGCGTCGCCCGATAGCCGGCCTTCTCCACGGCGGCGACGAGATCCTCGGCCTGAACCTGACCCGGATCGAAGGTGACTGCTGCCTTCTCGGTGGCGTAGTTGACCGACGCCTGCACCCCGTCGACCTTGTTGAGTCGCCGCTCGATCCGGCTCGCGCACGAGGCGCATGTCATGCCCGTGATGGGCAGTTCGAGCTGGTCCTGCGAGCCGCTCATCGCGACACCTCGGTGGTGAACCCCGCCGTCTGGACCCGTCCGCGGTACCTGAACTGGACGAACAGACGGTATGTCCCCGCGGTCGGGTACGTCGCCATGAACGCCCGCCGGTCGCTCTCGGGGTGGGTGTGCAGGTAGGCGAGATCGCCTTCGCGGAGCGCGACCAGATGACCCTTGGCGCCCAGATACGGCTGCAGGTCGTCATCGACCCCACGGCCGTCGCGGCGCACCTCGAACTCCACGCGGCCCTCCCGCCCCGCACGCGCGTCTCCCACGTCTACGGTCACCTCCAGGCCGTCCGGCGTCCGCGCGGTCAGCCGCGGTGGGGGAAGCGTCCTCGGACGAAGGGTGCCGGCGACGTGGACGTCCGCGCCCAGCGTCCGCTTCGCGCCGCCCGCCTTGAAGGCCGCGAACACGCGGTACGTGCCGCCGGCGCGAAGGCCCGCGCGGCTCTGCCACGTGCCGTCCGCAGCCATTCGCGGGTGAAGGTGCTGGAAGCCGCTGAGGTCGCGCCGCACCACGATGAAGTGCATATACGGTAGGGGGGTACCATTGGCGCAAGCGTAGCATTCGCTTGTACCCATCCGGTGTATGGCTATCATTGTCGGCATGGCATCGACCGTCGGCCGCGGCTATTCCGCGACCAAGGACCAGCTTCAGCAGCGCCTGCGCCGCATCGAGGGCCAGGTTCGCGGGATCGAGCGCATGGTCGATGACGACCGGTACTGCATCGACGTGCTCACGCAGATCTCAGCCGTGCAGGCAGCCCTGGACAAGGTCGCCCTCGGGCTGCTCGACGACCACGCGCACCACTGCGTCATCGGCGAACGCGACGCCGGCCTACAGGACGAGCGCACCGCCGAGCTGATGGGCGCCGTCGGTCGCCTCATGAGGCGGGGTTGAGGAGTCGCTCAGGCCGTACCCGTGCGGGGTAGCGCTGACGCGGCTACACCTCGCACCGGCTACCGCGCCTTGGACGCCTTGACATACCCCCTATAGGTATATACGCTGAGGTTTCCCTCGACGTCGAGCCCGAGGCGATCGGAGCGCGGTGACCCACGACTTGCGTGCCCGGCGGTCCGCCGCCGGGCACGCGAGCATCTCCCCCTGTTGATGATGATGCGCGTGAACGGAAGCGTCCGATGACTGCGATCGAGCTCTTCTTCGTCCTGCTGGCGCTGGTCGCCGGCCTGGTGGTGGTGGCCTACGGGGTCGCCATGGCCAGGCGGGGGGTGGTCCGGCATCACGTGGGGGATCAGCCGGCCTGGCCCCGGTTCCACGTCCGCTACTACACCTTCGCCCTGCTGTTCATCGCCTTCGACATGGAGATGGCCTACATGTATCCGTGGGCCGTGGTCTTTCGCGATCTCGGCGTGTTCGCGTACGCCGAGATCGGCTTCTTCTTGACCGTGCTGGGCCTGGGCATCGCCTACGCCTGGCGCGAGGGAGCACTCGAGTGGTCGTGAGCGCGGCGCGCGGGGCGCAGACGCCGGCGCTCGTGGTGCCCGACGAGCAGACCTGGACGATGGCGGGGGCCGATCCGG
Organism: Thermoleophilaceae bacterium; assembly: GCA_050693815.1. Taxonomy (GTDB): domain Bacteria; phylum Actinomycetota; class Thermoleophilia; order Solirubrobacterales; family Thermoleophilaceae; genus JACVRW01. Next base: position 3,460 of record JBOGXS010000010.1, read on the forward strand.
CGGCGCTCGGCCTGCGTCCGGTGTTCGCCCCGGGCGGCGCCGACCGAGTGCTGGTGCCGGATTGCCTCCCCCAGGCCCTCGACGAGGCGCTGCGGACCTGCCTCGCGGAGCTCCGACCCGGAGTGGAGATCGAGCGGCGGCCGCTGCCCGGGCTGGAGGCCCGCGAGCCGGCGGCGGCCGGCGAGGACGGGCACGGCGGGCACGCCCCGGAGGGCTCGCACACCGGGCACACCGAACACGGCGGGCACGCCGGGCACGCCCCGGAGGGGGACCACGGCGACATGATGGCCATCGTCGGCGAGCCGTCCGCCGACGGGCTCGTCATGGAGCCCATCGAGCTTCGCTTCGGGCCGCTTGGGACACCGCTTCCCGGTGGCCTGCTGGTCGAGGTGACGCTCGACGGCGACGTCGTGGCCGAGAGCACGGTGCACCCACTTCTTCGCGGCTCGACCGACCTGCTCGCGCCCGTGGCGTCCTCGTTCGCCGGAAAGGCGGACCCGGGCGTCTCACCCCGGCGCCGGCTTGCCGCGCTCGAGATCGAGCGGGCCGTGAGCCACCTCGCCTGGCTGCGCACGCTGGCTCGCCTGCTCGGCTGGTCCTCGCTCGCCGATCGCTGCACCGCCGCCCTCGCCGGCCTGCCGGGAATCGCGCACGAGCTCGCCGCCTCGGGCGCCGAC
>JBOGXS010000011.1:0-8006 GCA_050693815.1 Thermoleophilaceae bacterium
CTCCTCGTCGGCGCCGAGGCAGCCGGCGAGCACGGCCGCCGCCGCGGCGGCGAGGCCATGAAGGGACCGGCGCAAGCGCCTCCTACTCGGGCCGGAGCAGCTGCAGGTCCTCCCAGGCGCGGGCGGCCATCTGCCAGTCCTGCTCGGCGCCCGGCTTGCCGGCGCGGCGCACCTGGATGGCATACCCGAGCGCGGCCAGCAGGCCCATCAGCGCGAAGGCGACCTGCACGCTCAGCACACCCTCCTCGGACCAGTAGACGTCCTCCAGCTCCAGCAGCAGGGCGGTCTCGTCGGCCACGAGCGCGATCCCGGTGCCGAAGGGGATCGCCAGCCAGCGGTCGGGGCCCTGGGGGTGCCAGCCGATCGCGATCCCGCCCGCGATCAGGCTGACGATCGCGCCAGGGATGAAGTGGTGGATGTGGCGGCCGCCGGCCGAGAGGTCGCGGATCGGGCCGAGGCCGCCGCGGACCCGGATCGTGTACGTGATCATGCGGGTGATCGCGAACGTCACGGTGAACGACGTGACCATGTTCACCAGCGCGTTCTCGCGCGTGGAGCTGACCCGGTAGCCCTCGCGGAGGATCAGCGCCGCTCGGACCGGCCCGATCCGGCGCAGGTCGGTGTCCACGTCGCCGTGGGTGAGCGGCAGCGTCCCGAGCCGCCAGACCCGTACCAGCGAGGCGCCGATCAGGACCCCGACGGTGGTCAGCGAGATCCCCCCGAGCAGGATGCTGCGGACCCGCAGCCGAGCCTTGGCCCGGCGCGCGAGGGCGGCGGCGACGGGATCCCTCACCCGCGCCCCCTCCCCCCCAGGCGAGGCGCGTAGACCTGCCTGAGCTGGTCGAGGAAGAGGACGTTGAACCGCGCGAGCGCGCCGAGGTTGCGCATCGGCGTGGATCCCGAGCCGCGGAACGTGGTGAGCTGGCGCAGGAAGTCGAGCTTCTGGACGTACAGGATCCCGGACGCCACGAGCTCCGCCCCCTCCTCGGCGTCGGGGCCGACGTGACCGCGCAGCAGCCTCGTGAAGAGCGTGGTGGTGTCCGGCCACAGGTCGAAGCCGGCGTCGTGGGCGATCACCTTGTACCCGGTGAGCGTGAGCGGGTGGCCGACGGCGTCGGCGAAGTGGAGGCGGTACAGCATCCGCTTCTCCCCCGGGCGCTCTGTGTCGACGAACAGGTTGAACCAGCCGCGCTCCACCGGCAGCCGGCCTCCGAGCACCTCGGCGTGCACCCACCCCGTCGCCTCGGCCTCGTGGCGCGGGTCGTCGACGAACACGTCGATGGCGGGGGTCTCGATCGTCAGGTGGAACATCAGCCGGTCGCCGCGCTCGCGGCCGCGATGGAAGTCGGACTCGGCGAACGCCACGCGACCCTTCATCTCCTCGGTGAACCGGACCGCCGCCCCGTTCGCCGAGGTCATCGCGCGCGCCCCTCGACGATCCCGTCCGCGAACCGGTCGGCGAGCGCCGCGATCGTCAGGCTCGGGTTCGGCCCCACCGGCCCCGGCATCACCGACCCGTCGGCGATGTGCAGCCCCGGATAGCCGAACGCCTCGCCCCACTCGTCCACGACGCCCTCGTGCGGGTTGCGCCCCATCGGACAGCCGCCCAGCGGGTGGACGGTGATCACGCGGCGCATGAACCAGATCGGGTTGTCGCGAAAGCTCGCGCCGAGCTCCTTGGCTATGTCCCTGCACACCGAGCGCGCCCGCTCGAAGTACGCCCCCGAGCGTCCCCGCGGCCCGGGGCCCGTGGCGCTGCCCTTGCGCCAGTCCACGCGGAGGTGGTTTCCGTGCAGGTACATGCGCCCGTCGGGCACGTCGCGGCCCATGGCGAGCAGCGGGAGCAGCGTGGAGGAGACCGCGGCGGAGCCCATCAGGGCGGCGAAGGCAGCGCTGCGTCCGGTGTGGCGGTAGCCGCGCCTCAGGCGCTCGCGGCCGAAGCGGAACGCCTCGCCGCGCCAGTGCCACAGGTCCGCCGGCATCTCCGCCAGCTGCAGGATCCAGGTGGCGAAGGTCGGAAACCCCGCGTCCTGGATGTAGAAGCCTCGACCCTCGCCGCCGTCCAGCTCGTCCGCGAAGCGGATCGTGCTCGTGATCACCGGACCGAACGAGGGGTCGATCACCCGCGGCACGGTCTTCCCGTTCTCCTGGCGACTGCTGCGATAGGCGAACGTGAGCAGGTCGCCGTTTCCGCAGAAGCGGGTGCCGAGCCGGTCGCTCAGCCGTGGGAAGGCGGCGCGGTTGCGAAGCAGCAGCCGCACCGTGCCTAGCGTTCCGCCGGCCAGGATCAGGCGGTCGCACTCCAGCACGTGCCGAGCGGCGGCCGGGGCGAAGATGTCCATGGGCTCGCCCTCGCGCGCGGGGTCGTAGTGGATGTAGTGGACCCGGTAGCCGCCCCGGTCGAGGGGCTCGATCACCCGCACCTCCGAGCGCGTCCTGATCTCCGCGCCCTGGCGCTGCGCCTCGGTGAGGTAGTTGTAGTCGAGCGTGTTCTTGGCCCCGTAGTTGCAGCCGATGTCGCACTCCCCCACGAGGCGGCAGGTGGTCCGGGTGCGCCCGTGGAGGTTGGGGTGGTCCTCCGGGATCGGCTCGCCCGGCACGGGATCCCTGCCGTCGACGCCGAAGGTGACCGCCAGGTTGGGCAGGAACCAGTCATAGCCCTTCTTCTCGGCCACGGCGCGGAACTCGCGCGTCTTCGGGGTGGACCGGTAGGGCTCGTGGTCGAGCGGGTAGCGCTGCGGTGCGAGCATGGCCTCGGCGCGGTCGTAGTGCGGGTCGAGGTCGGCGCGGTTGACCGGCCAGTACTCGAGGCCGCCGCGGTCGAGGTCCTCCTGGACGAACCAGTCCTCGTCCTTTCGCAGCAGGACGTTCGCGTAGATCAGCGAGCCGCCCCCGAGCCCGCTCGACACGAGCGCGTTCAGCCCCCTGAACGACCACAGGTCGAAGAGGCCGAAGAGCCCCCGCACGGGGTCCCAGAAGTTCGTGCGCATCTCGCCCGGCGTGCGGGCGAACGAGCCGGGCGGGTAAGGCTTGCCGCGCTCGAGCAGGCAGACGCGCTGCCCTGCCTCGGCCAGGCGGTACGCGCTCACCGAGCCTCCGAAGCCCGAGCCGACGACGACGGCGTCGAAGCGTTCGGTGCGCCCGTCCCCGGTCATCGCTCCCTTCTAACCGATCCCCGAGCCCCTGTCCAGGCGGCGCAGCGCGGAGCGTACGCGCGAGAACGGCGCATTGGCATCCGCCCATGGGCCGGGTTAAGGTAGCCCCCGGATGCAGTCAGCGATGAACCGACTGTCGGCGGCCGTACGCCGGCGCCGCAAGCTGGTCGTCGCGGGCTGGGTCCTCCTGCTGCTCGCCTCGCTGCCGTTCGCCGCGCGGCAGACCGAGAACCTCACCGGCGGCGGCTTCGAGGTTCCGGGCTCTCAATCAGTAGCGGTCGACGATCGGATCGAGCGCTTCCGGGGTGCGAGCAGCGAGACGCTCGGGGTCTTGCTCGAGGCGGAGGACGGCGATGCGGCCGCTCTGCGGGCGGCGGTCGAGCGCGTCGACGAGGCCGCCGCCACGGTCGACCACGTGGAGCTGGCCGGCGGCGCGGCCGCGGCCGCGGAGCAGGCCGCCGCCCGGGACGCGGTGATCGGCGTGCCGCTGGTCGTGAACGGCGACGCCGGCGAGGCGCTGGACGCCGCCAAGGAGCTGCGAGAGGAGCTCGGCGCCGGGGAGGTCACGGAGGGAGTCCAGCCCTACGTCGTCGGGCGCCAGGCGCTGTGGGCCGCGATGCAGGAGCTCCAGCAGGAGGATCTCGAGAAGGCCGAGACGCTGGGCCTCCCGGTGATCCTGATCGTGCTGATCGCGGTCTTCGGCTCGCTCGCGGCCGCGCTGTTGCCCTTCGGGCTGGGGGTGGCCGCCGTGATCGCCACCGGGGCCGCCGTCTACTTCCTCGCCCTGGCCACGACGATGTCGGTGTTCGTGACCAACATCGCGTCGATGCTCGGCATCGGCGTGGCGGTCGACTACTCGCTCTTCGTGCTGTCGCGCTACCGCGAGGAGCTCGCCCGCGGACGCGACCGCGGCGAGGCGCTCGACGTGGCCATGAGCACGTCCGGCGCGACCGTCGTCTTCTCCGGGATCACCGTGCTGATCTCGCTCGCCGGGCTCTTCCTGCTCAATTCGACCGTGATGCGGTCGCTGGCCATCGGGGCGATCGTGGTGGTCGCGATCGCCATCCTGGGCGCCGTGACTCTGCTGCCCGCGCTGATCGCCCTGCTGGGGCGGCGGGCGGAGCGGCGCGGACGGGTGGTCAGCCTCACCGGCGCGTTGGTGCGCAGGGTCGCCGGACGTCGCCGCCGAGAGCGGCCGGCGGGACCGGGCCTCTGGCACCGCTGGACCGCGCACCTGATGCGCCGCCCCGCCCGCTACGCCGCGCTCGCCACGGCGATCCTGCTCCTGATGGCCATACCGGCCCTGTCGCTCGAGTTCGGAAACGGCGCCCTGCGCATGTTCCCCGAGGATCACGAGGCCCGCCGCGGAACCGAGCTCGCCGGTCAGCTCGCGGGCCCGGGGGCCGGGACGCCCGTACAGGTGGTCGCCGACTTCCGGTCGGGCACGTTCGACAGCCCGCGAAACCGTGCCGCGCTGGACCGCTACGTCGCCGAGCTGCGCGAGGCGCCGGGGGTGGCCTCGGTGCCCCGCCCGCAGCCTTCCCGGGACGGCCGCTCCGGCCTCGTGCGGGTGCTGCTCGAGCGCGACGCGGAGAGCCCGCAGGCGCTCGCGATGGTCGACCGGCTGCGCGACGAGGGCGGGCGCCGCTCCGGCCTCGACGGCGTGGCCACCGTGAACGTGGGCGGCGCATCGGCGGAGGTCACCGACCTCAACGACCTCATCTCAGGCGGCATCTGGAAGGTCTTCGTCTTCGTGCTGGTGTGCAGCTACCTGGTGCTCCTCGTCGTCCTGCGCTCCCTGTTCCTGCCGCTCAAGGCCGTGCTGATGAACCTGCTCTCGGTGGGCGCCGCGTACGGCGTGCTCGTCGCGGTCTTCCAGTACGGCTGGCTGGACGGCATCACGGGCTACGAGTCGCTCGGCTACATCAACGCCGTGACCCCGCCGCTGCTGCTGGCGATCGTGTTCGGCCTGTCGATGGACTACGAGGTCTTCCTGCTGTCCCGTATCCGCGAGCGCTACCTCGCCACCGGGGACAACCAGCAGGCCGTCGCCGAAGGCCTCGCTGCGAGCGCGAAGGTCATCACCAGCGCCGCCGTGATCATGGTTGTGGTGTTCGGCACCTTCGCCCTCACCGGGGTGCCGCAGATCAAGGAGATCGGCGTCGGGCTCGCGGTGGCGATCGCGGTGGACGCCACGCTCGTTCGGCTGTTGCTCGTGCCCGCGACCATGCAGCTGATGGGCCACTGGAACTGGTGGCTTCCCAGGTCGCTCGAGCGCGTCCTGCCGCAGGCCGACTTCGAGTCCGCTCCACCCGCCAAGCGCGAAGAGCCCACGGAGGCGATCGTATGACGGCTACGGCCGTGCAGCCCCACCAGGACAAGCGCGACTTCCTGAGCAGGTACTGGACCGCGCTGATCACCGGCGACCTTCAGAGCTTCGCGCCGCTGGTGCACGAGCGCTGCGTGGTGCACTACCCCGGCAACCACTTCCTGTCCGGGGACTACCACGGCAGGGGGCCGGTCGTGGACCTGTACACCAAGCTCTACAAGATCGGGCTCGAGCAGGGCACGTTCGTCGGCGAGCTCCACGACATGGTCACCTCCGACGACCACGCGTGCGCGCTGATCAAGTACAGGCTCGAGCTCGGCGCCGGGCAGTCGCTGACCGGCCAGGCCGTCGGCGTGTTCCACCTCGAGGACGGCCAGATGATCGAGTACTGGCTGCTCGAGCGCGACCAGAAGATGATCAACGACATCTTCAAGCTCTCGGGCAAGCCCACGCTCGCGGGCGCCGGGAAGGGCGCGCTCGCCCTCAGCGCAGTGCGCCATCCGGGCGCCCTCTTCCGGACGGCGTGGCGGGTGGTCCGCCAGCGCCGCGGCACGAACACGAGGATGCTCTAGCGCCATGGCCATGGGCATTGGTGAGCTGGCCCGCAGCGCGCCCAAGGCCGCCGTCGGCGTTCGGCCGGTGACCACCTGGCGCGAGGACCTGGTCACGATGGCGCTCGGGTTCTGGCCGATCCTCGCGATGATGTTCGACGGCCGCAACCACAACAACGAGACCGGCCAGGAGTCGTTCTTCTCGCTCGAGCACCTGTTCCTGTACGCGGGGGCCTCCGTCCTCGGCGTCTGGATCGTGCAGCTGGTCCTGCGTCACCAGGTCGCGGCGGGCGCCGACCCGATCCGCGGGAGGATCGACCTGAGGGCCATCCCCGTCGGCTACGGGGTCGCCCTCATCGGGCTGGGCATCCTCAGCGTTGCCGGGCCGGCAGACCTGATCTGGCACGAGCTCTACGGCTTCGAGGTCAACGTAGACGCGATCTACAGCGCGCCGCACCTGGCGCTGTTCTTCGGCGCCATGCTCGTCGCCTCCACCGGCATCCGCTCGATGTGGGCCAAGCGGGACATCGCCCCGGACCTGCGGACGTTCGCGCCGGTGCTCCTGTCGAGCATCCTCTTCATCGGCGTGGCGGGGTTCATCACGATGTACCTGTCGGCGTTCATGACCAACGTCTCGCTGACCAGCGACTTCATGGCCGACCTCGAGCGGTTCAACGACGTCCACGCCGACCAGACCGTCGGCCTCAACCCCGGCCTCACCGGCTACGGCGACGACGAGTGGCCGTACTACTACTACAGCGCCAGCCACGGTATCGCGTCGATGATGGTCACCACGCTCGTCCTGCTCGGACCGATCCTGCTGCTGCTGCGCCGCTGGCGCGTGCCGGTCGGCTCGGTGACGCTGATCTACCTCGGCTTCGGCCTACTCGTGAACATCATGACCGAGTACCGCGACATCGTGCTGATCGTCCCGCTGATCCTCGCCGGCGCCACGATCGACCTGCTCCAGCAGCGGCTCGGGCGCCAGCGGTCCGACGGCCGAGTCAGCCTCGGCGGGATCCGGATCGTCGGACCCGCGGCCGCGGCGGTCCTGTGGATCTCGTACTTCGTGGTGGTGGCGCTCGACACGGGCATCGGCTGGGAGCCGACGCTGTGGGTGGGCGCACTGATCGTCGGAATCATGACGGGCTTCGGAGTGGCGTTCCTGATCGCGCCGCCGGCCTACGGCCCGCGGCTGGTGGAGGGCGAGGACACGACGGTCGAGCCGGCCTAGCCGGCGGCCAGCCGACGCAGGGCCGCGATGCCGGGCTGGAAGAGGTACTCGCCGCCGCGCATGGTCACGAAGCGCGGCTGGGGCGCAAGGAAGAAGGGCGGGTGGCCCTGGATGGTCATCTTCCCGCCGGAGCCGTCGGGCTCGCCGACCAGGAAGTCCTTGTCCGGACCCAGGCCGAAGGGGTCGCCGTCGTCGAGCCAGAGCGCCTGGATCGTCTCGAACTGGCGCCAGATGCACGCGTTGAAGCAGACGAAGATCAGCCCGCGATCCACGCCGTCGTCCTCGGTCGCGCCGGGGTCGAGGATCGGCCCGTAGGCGCGACCGCGCCGGATGATGCGGTGGCGGTTGGACAGCCGGCCCTCGAAGAAGCCCTCGGTGTCGCGCGGGTTGGCACGGCGGATGTGGGAGCCGAGCGGGCAGGCGAGCCCCTCGGGATCGCCCGCGTATGAGAAGGCGTTGATCCTGTCGGGGTCGGAGGCGAGCGCCGGGTCGGGCCGCGCCGGTGACCGCACGAGCGGCGTGCCGTCGCGCCAGCGGCCGACGATCTTCGCCGCCAGTAGCTCGGGCCCGCCCGGATAGCGCGCGCCCTGCTCGTCCACGAAGCGGTGGAAGGCGGCGACGTCCATGCGCAGCTTGCGGTAGACCATGTAGGTGCCGTTGCGGTGAAACGGCGGCGCGGGCGCGGCAGGCTGGCCGCCGTCCTCGTCCTCGTAGCCGTGCAGGAACTCGCCGGTGCG
>JBOGXS010000012.1:0-3526 GCA_050693815.1 Thermoleophilaceae bacterium
GTGCTGCATCGAGGGCGGGGTCGGGGCGCGGATCGAGTTCCCCGGGCCGGACCTCCCGCCCCCCGGGGTGGACCTCCCGCCCCCCGGGGTGGACCTCCCGCTCCGCGGGGTGGACCTCCCGCCCCGCGGGGCGGACCTCCCGCTCCGCGGGCCGGACGCGGCGCTCTTCGGCGAGGGCCCCGGCGGCGCCGTAGTCGCGGGGCCGCAGGAGGCGGTACACAGGGTGCCGGGCGCGCGCGTGATCGGCGAGGTCGGGGGCGACTCGCTCGACATCGTCGGCGCGCTCGACGTTCCGGTGACCGAGCTGCGCGCCGCCTACGAGGGCGCCATCCCGGCCGCCTTCGCCGCCACCTGAGCCGCTCCCCTCCCCATCGAGTGTCGACTTACTATGCATCACGCTGAGGAACTCGACAGTCGATGCCGGTGGCGGGGTCCGCCAGACCCGCTGGTACGCTCGCCTTTCCCCCGCATGAACCGCCAGTTCGACCTTCGCGACGGACCTCGCGACGAGTGCGGCGTCTTCGGCGTGCACGCGCCCGAGTCGGACGTCGCCCGGCTCGCCTACTTCGCCCTGTACGCGCTGCAGCACCGCGGCCAGGAGTCGGCCGGGATCGCCGCCTGCGACGCCGGCCAGATCATGACAATCCGCGACCTCGGCCTCGTGTCGCAGGTCTTCGACGAGGAGAAGCTGGGGGCGCTGCGCGGCCAGATGGCGGTGGGGCACGTGCGCTACTCGACGACGGGGTCGTCGGCGTGGGAGAACGCCCAGCCCGTCTGGCGCTCGGACCGGCGCCAGGTCGCGCTGGCTCACAACGGGAACCTGATCAACGCGGTCGAGCTGCACGCCGAGCTGAGCGAGCAGGGCGTCCGGTTCCGGGGCACGTCCGACTCGGAGATCATCGCCGCGCTGCTCTCGACGCACCCGGCGGAGCGCGTCGAGGACGCCCTGGCCGACGTGGTCCCGCGCCTGGAGGGCGCGTTCTCCACGGTGGTGATGACCAAGGACGCCGTGGTCGGCTTCCGCGACCCGGCCGGGCTGCGGCCGCTCGCGCTCGGCCGGATCGGGGACAGGCGCCTTGGGCAAGCGGCCGGCTCGGCCGGCCGCGCAGCCGAGCGTTTCTGCGTCGCCTCCGAGAGCTGCGCGTTCGACATCATCGGCGCGGAGCTTCTGCGGGAGGTCCAGCCGGGCGAGATGGTCTCGCTCCGCGAACACGGAATCGAGACGCGCCAGCTGGTCGAGTCCGAGCGCAGGGCCTTCTGCGTGTTCGAGCACATCTACTTCGCCCGCCCCGACTCGATCCTCGAGGGGAACCGCACTCAGGTCTCGCGGCGCAAGATGGGCGAGATCCTGTGGCGCGAGGCGCCGGCCGAGGCGGACGTGGTGATCGCCGTGCCCGACTCGGGCAACGCCGCGGCGGTGGGGTACTCGAAGGCGTCCGGCATACCGCGCGACGACGGGTTGATCAAGAACCGCTACGTGGCGCGCACGTTCATCCAGCCGGGCCAGGAGCTGCGAAAGCACGGGCTGCGCATGAAGTTCAACCCGCTGCGCGAGGTCGTGGCGGGCAAGCGGCTCGTGGTGGTGGACGACTCGATCGTGCGGGGCAACACCACGCGCCAGATCGTCCGGATGCTGCGCGGCGCCGGCGCGAAGGAGGTCCACATGCGAATCTCGGCGCCGGCCATCCGCCACCCCTGCCACTACGGGATCGACATGTCGACCACGCAGGAGATGGTCGCCCACGGTCGCAGCGAGGAGGAGGTCGCCCGCGAGCTCGACTGCGACTCGCTGGCCTACCTGTCGCTCGACGGCGTGTACGAGGCGATCCGCTCCACACGCGCGACGCACTGCGACGCCTGCTTCTCGGGCGACTACCCGCTGGCCCGCACCGACGAGGCCGGCGGGAAGTTCGCGCTGGAGGAGCTGGCGGTGGTACGCAGCTAGCCCTGGGCTAGCTCAGGAACTCCACGTCGACTTCGAGCAGGCGGTAGGTGTCTAGGGCTCGCCGGTCGCGGGTCGCCAGCGTCATCCGGTGCTCCGACGCCGTCGCTCCGACCAGCGCGTCGTAAGTCGAGCTACCCCCGATTCCCTCGTCGGCCAGTCGGGTCAGCAGCGAAGCCGCGGCACGGGCGCCGAGGAACCTGCTGTGCGGGAACCCCGCCTTCAGCAGCCTCGCGACGGCGGCGGGCGTGCGGCGCGCCGGAGGCGGGAGCCGGGTGAGCACCGAGAAGGACTCGAAGGCGGCATGCCCGGCGAGGCCAAGCCGGCGGCCGCCCAGCGCCCGGAAGGTCTCCTCGTGGTGCTCGTGGTCGCCCACCGTGAGAGCCACTGCCACGCTCGTGTCGACCAGCAGCTCGGCGGAGACGCTCCTACCTCTGGGCCCCATCGCGGAGCGCCCGAACAATGTCGTCGTCGATCGTGGTCCCGGAGGCCGGTATCACGAGCCGCCCGTCTCGCTCCTCCAGCGCCTCGGCGGCGAGCGGCTCGACCCGGATGCCGGTGCCCTCGGCCACGACCTCGACCGTGCCGGGGCGAAGCCCGAGGTTGTCTCGAAGCACCTTGGGGATCACCAAACGCCCTGCCTTGTCGATGGTTGCCTTGATGCCGACAAGCTACCACTCTCGATGGCTACGAGCTTGCGGCCCGATCCGCGGCGGCGCGGAGATCCGAGAGCACCCGGTCGCCCATGGCACCCAGCAGCGCGGTCGCCTGCCGGACCGTCCGCGTACCGGCGGCTTGGGCGGCGGGACGGATCGTTCCGACGAGCATCTCGATCAGCGCCTCGGCGGGATTCTCGCCGGGGAACGCCTCCTCGGGCAGATCGTCCAGGAGGCCGGCGAGGAGGTCGGTCAGCCAGATCCCGATCCGAAGCGCCTCCTCCACGAATGCCTGGACCTCGTCCTTCTGAGCTGGGTCGGTGTTCGAGAGCGTCATGTGATCCAAAGGGCCGGCCGGCTCTTCTTCGCCCCTCACGGACCTGCCTCGAGACTTCGACCGTTACAGGTCGGTGACGACGCGGCCGATGCGGCCGGGGGCGACGCTACTGTGGCCTTCTCCCATGGACCTCGAGCGCTCGCTGCACGAACTGTTCGGCTTTCCAGGCTTCCGGCCCGGGCAGCGCGAGGCGTGCGAGGCCGCGCTGGCGGGACGCGACGTGCTGGTCGTGATGCCGACCGGCTCGGGCAAGTCGCTCTGCTACCAGCTGCCGGCGCTGCTGCGCGACGACCTCACGGTGGTGGTCTCCCCGCTCGTGGCGCTGATGCAGGACCAGGTCGACGCGCTGGCCGCGCGCGGTCTCGGCGAGCGGGTGGCGCTCGTGAACGCGCAGCAGGACGGCGCGGCCAACGCCGAGGCGCTGCGCCGGGCGGCGGCCGGCGACCTGCGACTGCTGTACGTGGCGCCGGAGCGCTTCGCCGCGGCCGGGTTCCTGGAGCGGATGGCCGGCGTCCGGGTGGGGCTGTTCGTGGTGGACGAGGCGCACTGCGTGTCCCAGTGGGGGCACGACTTCCGGCCCGACTACTTCCG
>JBOGXS010000013.1:0-8421 GCA_050693815.1 Thermoleophilaceae bacterium
CCGCCTCCCCGCCCGCGCCGAGCGCCGCCTCCCCGCCGTCGCGGCGCCGGGCCTCGAGCCCGATCGACTCCTCGTAGAAGCTGACCGAGCGATCGAGGTCGGTGACCGTCAGGTGGACGGCGCCCAGCCGCAGCCCGGCGGGGAGTTGAGCGGAGGCGCCCGCCCCTAGCCTCCCGCTCCCGGCCCGGGCTCGCCCGCTCCCGGCCCGGGCTCGCCCGCCGAGTTGAAGAACGTGATCTGGAGCGCCACCTCGTTGGCCGGCGGTCCCGCCCAGTTGTGCACCTCGACCCGGTAGTGCCCGGGCTGCAGGCCCTCCACCTTCATCGTCTCCTCGCTGAGGCTACCGGAGGCGCCCGAGCTCAGATCGCCGCTCCAGCTGCCGTCGGCGTTCTGCTTCTGGAGGTAGAGGTCGATGTCCGCCGGGGCGGACGGGGTGGCGAAGACCTCGGTCGTGGCGTTGTCCTTGCCCTCCTCGACGTCGAACTCGAAGAACGCGCTGGTCAGCCCCTCCTGGCGCACTCCTGCGCCCGGCGCGGCCGGTGTGGCCGAGCCCTCGATCGACGCCTGGGCCTCGCCCGGCTCGACGGGAGCGCCGAGGCTGAGCGGCACGGTGTCGGGGTAGAGCTGCGCGCCCTCGACGACCGGCACCTCCACCGAGGTCCCCGCGGGCCCGGTGAACACCGTGACCTGGGGGTCGGTGGCGAACGTCGGGACCTTGTCCGGGTCGCTGGTCGTGACCCGCAGCACCAGCCTGTGGCCGGCGCGCAGGTGGTGGCCCATCGTGAAGCCGGGCGGGTCGAGCTCGTAGCGCTCGCCCGGCACGGCCGGCTCCGGCGTCGCCAGGCCCTTGCGCAACTCCGGGTTGATGGCGAACTGGCTGATCCGCCGGCGCTCGCCTTCCGGGCTCTCGTCGAACAGGTTGGCGATCAGGTGCACCCGCGGCGTCGTGGTCGAGGACACCAGCCGCATGTGCGGCTCGCCCACGATCACGAGATCCTGCTCGAGCGTGTCGGTGGCGAACTCGACCCCGCCGGTCGCGTCGGGATCGGTCGCGCCGCGCGGGTCGCCCGCAAACGAGGCGCTGTTCTCGCCGCTCGGAGCCTCGTCGCGCAGCGCTCCGCCGCCCGCTGCCCAGAAGCGCAGCGAGGTGGCGTCGCGGCCCCAGCTGTCCGAGGTGAAGACCTCGTCGCGGTCGCCGCCGCGGGCCTCGGCGAAGCTGCCGTCGGACATGAACACCTCGACGGGCGGGCCGGTGTCGACCGCGCGCCCCGCCAGCCACCTGTCGAACCAGGCGTGCAGCGCGTAGGTCCACTGGATGCCGCGCCGGGTCGGGCAGCAGCCCGAGCCGTGGTCCCACTGGCCGATCCAGGCCTTGTCGTTGGCGCCGAGGCCCCGCTCGTGGCGGGTGTTGAACCAGTCCGCGGCGGTGATGCGCGCGGCGTTGTCGTTCACGCCGTGCACCAGGAAGATCGGCATCCGAGCCGTGGCCACGCCCTCCTCGTGGTCGCGCTCGGCGTGCCAGGCGCTGTACGCGCCCGAGAGCTGCTCCTCGCCCGCCACGAGCGACGAGCTGGGCAGCCCACAACCGGTCTCCTCCATGTTGTTGCCGAAGTCGTCACCGCCCGGGAGCTTGCGCTCGATGGCGAGCTGCTCGTAGGCCGCCATCGGCCCGACGTACTGGAGGAAGAAGGGCACGCCGGCCTGGAACTGGTGGTGGTACATCGACGCGAGGCCCGCGCTGGGCACGATCGTGCGCAGCCCCTTGGGGCGCTGCGCCGCCGCCACTGAGGGGGTCGAGCCGACGTACGAGTGGCCCGTCATGCCCACCCGGCCGTTCGACCAGGAGCGTGTGGCGGCCCACTCGACGATCCGCTTCAGGTCGGAGGCGTCGGCGTCGCCGAGATGGTCGAGGCAGCCCTCGGAGCGGCCGGTGCCGCGCAGGTCGACCATCACGACCGCGTATCCGCGCGGGGCGAAGTAGCCGGTCAGGCCGATCGGCTGACCGTCCTCGTCACGCGGCTCGGGCAGGATGCGGGTGCCGTCGCGGTCGGCGAGCGTGCCGTGATAGGGGCTCGCCTCGAGGATCACCGGCCGCCGGCCGGCCGCCTTCGGGCGCACGACCTCCACGTAGAGCCGCTTGCCGTCGGCCATCGGGACGTAGATCTCCTCCCGGATGGTCTGCGCGAACTGGGGCTCGGAAAGCCCCTCGGTCTTCGTGTAGTCCGCGGGCGGTCCCGCCGTCTCCGCCGTCGCCGTGGGCGCGAACGCGAGCATCGCCGCCGCGAGCGCGCAGAAGAGCCACCGTGTGACCGGTCGCATGTATCGGATCCCCCTGCCGTCGTAGTCCCTGCCGGAGGGGGTTATTCCCCGGGTATGCAGAAGTCATGCGCCAGCTGACGCCTCTCGATGCCCAGTTCCTCGCGGTGGAGTCCAGGATCCCAGCCCGGAGGGGCCGGGAGATCGACCCTCCGGAGGCCGACCGGACCGCCAGCAGGCGGCCGGGCGAGCTCGAGATGCTGGGCCGCGGCCTGACCGGCCTCGCGCGCCAGCCGCTGCGCGCCCTGCGCTCGGTGCCGACCGCCCTCCCCAACCTGACCGAGCTGCCCGGCGCCAACGCGTTCCCCGGCGTGCCGACGCTCTCGCGCGCGCTGTCGGGCGCCCGCCGCGCGCTGGGCGGCCCCCAGGACCCCGGCGTCTTCGAAGTCGCGAGCGCCCGGCCGCCGCGCACCTGCTTCAACGGCCCGATCTCCGCGCACCGCAGCCTGGCCATCGGCTCGGTCTCGCTGGACACGATCGCCGACCGCGACCAGATCCCGAGCACCTGGCCGCTGCTCAGGTCGGTCACGCGAGAGGTGGAGGAGCTGCTGGCGGCCTTCGGACTCGAGCCGACCCTGTGACATCTGTGACGAATCACTCACACGCGACCTGACGGCGGCGAGAGGCTGGCGCGCATGGACACCGCCACTGCCTCGATCGCCGAAGCCGATCACCTCTACTCACCCCTTGCCGTCGCCAACGACGTGGGGCCGGTTCGCCCCCACAGCCTGCACGTCCAGGCAGCCGACGAGAGCGGCTTCGTCGTGGACGTGACCTGGCGCGGCCGGGAGTGCGTGCTGCGCGCCGTGGTCGTGCGACGCCTCCTCACCGAGGCCGGCGTGCGGGCGCAGCCGGTGCACACCCGCGACGGCCAGCTCTGGGAGCTGCACCTCGGGCCGGTGGCCGGCGATCGCGTCGGCAAGCTGATCGAAGCGTTCGTCTGGTAAAGCCGACCCGCGCGCACCCCGCTGGCGGGGTGACCGCCTTCGGCGGCACCCCGCGCGGTGGCCGGGTGCTTGCGGCAGGGTAGACTCGGCGGCGAAACCGCCGTGAGCGTCCAGGATGTCGACGAGGAGCTTCTAGACACCGTCTGCTCCCGCCTCCGGGAGCACCTCGGCAGCGCCGAGGCGGACCAGGCGGAGGCGTTCGCCCGGCAGTACTACCGCTGGGTGTCTCCCGAGGACATCGCCGAGCGCAGCGAACTCGACGTCTACGGGGCGGCGCTCGCCCACTTCGACCTGGCCCGGCGGCGCACGCCCGGCACCACAAAGGTGCGAATCTACAACCCGCGCTTCGAGGTGCACGGCTGGAGCTGCCCGCACACGGCCGTGGAGATCGTGACCGACGACATGCCGTTCCTGATCGATTCGGTCGGCATGGAGCTCAACCGGCGCGGCTTCGGGGTCCATCTGATCATCCACCCCGTCATGCGCGTGCGGCGCGATGCGGGCGGGCGACTGCTCGAGGTCCTGGCCCACGGCACGGGCGGCGACGACGCGGTGGCGGAGTCGGTGATCCACGCGGAGGTGGCGCGGCAGACCGACGAGGTGGAGCTTCGCAACCTGGAGCAGCACGTCCAGCGCGTGATTGGCGAGGTGCGCGCGGCGGTGTCGGACTGGCCCGAGATGCGCGCGCGGGCGCTCGACGTGGTGGCCGAGCTCGGGGAGAGCCCGCCGCCGCTCGACCCGGAGGAGGTGGCCGAGGCGCGCGCCTTCCTCAGCTGGCTCGAGACGCACAACTTCACGTTCCTCGGCTGCCGCGACTACGAGCTGGACGGCGCCGGCGACGATCTGCGTCTCGCCTTCGTGCCGGGCTCGGGCCTCGGCGTGCTGCGCATGGCCGGACGCGAGGAGAGCTCGCGCTCCTTCGAGAAGCTGCCCCCGGCGGTGCGGGCCCGTGCGCTCGAGCCCTACCTGCTCAACATCACCAAGGCCAACTCGCGCGCCACGGTGCACCGCCCCGCGTACCTCGACTACGTGGGCGTGAAGCGCTTCGACGAGGAGGGTCGGGTGGTGGGCGAGCGGCGCTTCCTCGGCCTCTACACCCACACCGCCTACCACGCCAGCCCGCGCGAGATCCCGATTCTGCGCCGGAAGGTCGAGGCGGTACTCGGCCGGGCTGCGTTCCCCGCCGACAGCCACAACGAGAAGGCGCTGCTCGAGATCCTCGAGACCTACCCGCGCGACGAGCTGTTCCAGATCTCGACCGACGACCTGTTCCGGATCGCGATCGGGATCCTGCACCTGGGCGAGCGCCAGCGCCTGCGCCTGTTCACGCGCCGCGACCGCTTCGACCGCTTCCTGTCCTGCCTGGTGTTCGTGCCCCGCGATCGCTTCAACACGGAGAACCGCCGCCGCATCGAGGGGATCCTGAGGCGCGCCACCGGGGCGACGACGATCGACTACACCACCCGCATCTCCGAGTCGGTGCTGGTGCGGCTGCACTACATGGTCTACGCCGCGCCGGGCAGCCTGCCGACGCTCGACGAGCACGAGATCGAGACGCTGCTGGTGGCCGCCACGCGCTCCTGGGCCGACGACCTCGAGGAGGCCCTGCTCGAGGAGCACGGCGAGGAGCGGGGCAGCGCGCTCTTCCGCCGCTACGGCGACGCCTTCCCCGCGGCCTACAGGGCCGACTGGGTGCCGCGCTCCGCGGTGTCCGACATCGAGCACATCGAGGCGCTCGACCCCGACGACGACCTGGCGATGCGGCTCTACCGCCCGCTCGAGGCGCCGCTGGGGGCGCTGCGGGCCAAGGTCTTCCGGGCCGGGGCGCCGCTGGCGCTCTCCGATGCGCTGCCGCTGTTCGAGGACATGGGCGTGGAGGTGGCGGACGAGCGGCCCTACGAGATAGCCCCGCGCGAGCGCGAGGCGGTTTGGATCTACGACTTCGGGCTCGTCTACCGCGGCGGGGAGGAGCTGGCGGGCGACGGCGTGCGCGAGGTCTTCGAGGACGCCTTCATCCGGGTCTGGAGCGGCGACGCCGAGAGCGATGGGTACAACCGCCTCGTCCTGGGCGCCGGGCTGACCTGGCGCGAGACGACCGTGCTGCGCGCGATCGGCCGCTACCTGCGCCAGGCGGGCACCACCTTCAGCGACCGCTACGTGGAGGCAGCACTCACGTCGCACCCGGCCGTGGCGCGGCTGGTCATGGACCTGTTCGTGGCCCGCTTCGAGCCGGGCGGCGGCGGCGAGGCCGAGGCCGAGCGCCTAGTCACGCGGATCGAGGAGGCCATCGACGCCGTCGAGAGCCTCGACCAGGACCGCATCCTGCGCAACTTCCTGGGCACGGTCCGCGCGATGCTGCGCACCAACTTCTTCCAGGCCAAGCCGTACCTCTCCTTCAAGCTCGACCCGGCGCGGCTGGCCGGCCTCCCGCAGCCCCGCCCGCGCTTCGAGATCTTCGTCTACTCGCCGCGCACCGAGGGCGTGCACCTGCGCGGCGGGCCCGTGGCCCGCGGCGGGCTCCGCTGGTCGGACCGGCGCGAGGACTTCCGCACCGAGGTGCTCGGGCTGATGAAGGCGCAGATGGTCAAGAACGCGGTGATCGTGCCCGTGGGCGCCAAGGGCGGCTTCGTGGTCAAGCGCCCCCCGCCGAGCGCCGACCGCGAGGACCTGCTCGCCGAGGTCGAGGCCTGCTACCGCATCTTCGTCGCCGGCCTGCTCGACCTGACCGACGACGACGACCCGTACCTCGTGGTCGCCGCCGACAAGGGCACCGCGGCGCTCTCCGATGTGGCCAACGAGGTCGCGGGCGGCTACGGCTTCTGGCTCGGCGACGCGTTCGCCTCGGGCGGCTCCACCGGCTACGACCACAAGCGGATGGGGATCACCGCGCGCGGCGCGTGGGAGTCGGTCAGGCGCCACTTCCGCGAGCTGGGCCACGACGTCCAGCAGCGCGACTTCACAGTCGTGGGGATCGGCGACATGTCGGGCGACGTGTTCGGCAACGGCATGCTGCTGTCGCGGCACATCCGGCTGCTAGGCGCGTTCGACCACCGCCACGTGTTCCTGGACCCCGACCCGGACCCGGCGGCGAGCTGGGAGGAGCGGCAGCGGCTGTTTGAGCTCGGCCGATCCTCGTGGGCGGACTACGACCGCGACCTGATCTCCGCCGGGGGCGGTGTGTTCGCGCGCACGGCCAAGTCGATCCCGCTCTCGGACGAGGTGCGCGCCGCGCTCGAGGTGCAAGACGAGGCGCTGGCCCCGGCGGAGCTGATCCGGGCGCTTCTGCGGGCGCCGGTCGACCTGCTCTGGAACGGCGGCATCGGCACGTACGTCAAGGCGAGCTTCGAGACGCACGCCGACGCGGGCGACAAGGCCAACGACTCCGTGCGGGTGGACGCGGGCGAGCTGCGCTGCCGGGTGGTGGGCGAGGGCGGCAACCTCGGGCTCACGCAGCACGGGCGCATCGAGTACGCGCTGGGCGCCAAGCCGCGGGCTGGCCCGCGGCGCGGCGATGCTATCAGCGGCGGGCGACTCAACACCGACGCGATCGACAACTCGGGCGGCGTGGACTGCTCCGACCACGAGGTGAACATCAAGATCCTGCTCGACGCGGCGATGGCCGAGGGCGACCTGACCGTCAAGCAGCGCAACCAGCTGCTGGCGGAGATGACGGACGCGGTGGCCGACCTGGTGCTCAAGAACAACTACGAGCAGTCGGAGACGATCAGCCTGTCCGAGGCGCAGGCGCCGGGGATGGTCGACGTGCACGGCCGGTTCCTCGAGCACCTGGAGAGCGCCACCAAGCTCGACCGCGAGCTGGAGGCGCTGCCCGGGGCGGAGGAGCTCGCCGAGCGCAAGCGCGACCACCGCGGCCTCACCCGGCCCGAGCTGGCCGTGGTGCTGGCGTACAGCAAGATCGACCTCTACGCCGAGCTGCTTGACTCCGACGTGCCCGAGGACCCACACCTGTCGGGCGAGCTGGAGCGCTACTTCCCCGCGCCCGTGCCGGAGCGGTTCGGGGAGCCCATGCGCGCCCACCGGCTGCGGCGCGAGATCATCGCCACACAGGTGGTGAACAACATGGCCCACGGCGGCGGCACCACCTTCGCCTTCAGGCTGCGCGAGGAGAGCGGCGCCCCGGCCTCGGAGATCGCCCGGGCCTACGCGACCGCGCGCGACATCTTCGAGATGCGCCCCCAGTGGGACGAGATCGAGGGGCTCGACAACCGCGTGGGCTCCGACGTGCAGATCGGCATGCTGCTCGAGGGCCGCAGGCTGATCGAGCGCGGCTCGCGCTGGCTGCTGCGCAGCCGCCGGCGGCCGCTCGACATCGGGGCCACCGTGCACTTCTTCGCGCCCGGCGCAGCCGCGCTGTACGAGGCCGTGCCGCGCCTGCTCGGCCCCTCGGACCTCGAGCCGCTGACGGTGCGGTCGGACTCGCTCGAGCAGGCCGGCGTGCCGCCCAGCCTGGCGCTGCGGGTGGCGACCCTTCCCACGATGTTCGCCACCTTCGACGTGGTCGAGGTGGCCGAGGAGACCGGGCTCGAGGTGGACGGGGTGGCGGCCGTGCACTTCCGCCTCGGCGAGCGGCTCGAGCTGCACTGGCTTCGCGATCGCATCGTCGCCCTGCCGCGCGACGACCGCTGGCGCGCCCTGGCCCGGGCCGCGCTGCGCGACGACCTCTACGGCCTCCACCGGGCCCTCACCGCGGCCGTGCTGCAGGACGCCCCGAGCGGCAGCCCCAACGAGCGCGTCGACGCCTGGGTGGCGAGCAACCCCGCCTCGGAGCGCTGCCTGCAGACGCTGGCCGAGATCCGCGTGGGCCGCGTGTTCGACACCACCACCCTGCCGGTGGCGGTGCGCGAGGTGCGCAACCTGCTGCACGCGCGGTCGCGCAGCTGATCGGCGTGCGCGACCTCCTCGAGGACCTGATGGACGCTGCCGCGCGGCGGGCGGACTACGCCGACGCGCGCTTCGTGCGCACCCGCAGCGAGCGGCTCTCCACCCGCAACGGGTCGCTCGACCGGCTCGACTTCGGCGAGTCCGAGGGAATCGGGGTACGCGTGCGGGTGGGCGGGGCGTGGGGGTTCTGTGCGGCGCGCGGGACGGCCCGGGCCGACGCCGAGGCCGCGCTCGCCCGCGCGCTGGCCGTGGCGGG
>JBOGXS010000014.1:0-20505 GCA_050693815.1 Thermoleophilaceae bacterium
TTCGGCCAGACACTCACCCTCCCAACTCCCCAACTTGGGAGAACAACCTCCCCACCACAGAGGTTGACCTATGAGCGCCCCGGAGCTGCTCGGGCGGCTCGTCACGGCCGCCGGGCCGCCCGGCCACGAGGCCGCGCCGGCGAGCACCTGGCGCGAGGCGGCGGAGGGCTTCGGCGCGCGGGTGAGCGTCGATGCGATGGGGAACTCGGTCGCCCTCGTCGACGGCCGCGGCGAGCGGCCGCTGCTGGCGGTGATCGGGCACGTCGACGAGATCGCCCTGCTCGTGAGCCACGTCTCCGACAAGGGCTTCCTGCACGTCGTCCGCTCGGGCGGCTGGGACCCGCAGGTGCTGGTCGGGCAGCGGGTGCAGGTGCTCACCCGCGACGGCCCGGTGCCGGGGGTGGTGGGTCGCAAGCCGATTCACCTGCTCGAGCAGGAGGAGCGCAAGAAGGCGGTGGAGCTCAAGAAGCTGCACGTGGACATCGGCGCGCGCGACGCCGACGAGGCCCGGACCTTGGTCTCCGAGGGCGACCAGGTCGTGATCGCGGCCGAGCCGCTCGAGCTTCCGAACGGCCGCCTAGCATCGCGCTCGCTCGACAACCGCCTGGGGATCTACGTGGCCCTCGAGGTGGCCCGGCGCGTACACGAGGCGGGCGGCGGCGGCGGGCCCGTGGCCGGTGTGGCCGCCGTGCAGGAGGAGATCGGCGCCCTCGGCGCCCGGGCCATGGCGTACGGCCTGGAGCCGGACCTCGCCGTCGTGGTCGACGTGACCCACGCCACCGACGCCCCCGGCGTCGAGCCCGGCGAGCTCGGCACGCACGGACTGGGCGACGGCGCGGTGATCACCCGCGGCGCGATCGTGAGCCGTCCCCTGAACGACCTGCTGGACGCGGCCGCCGAGGCCGAGGGCATCGCCCGCGCAACCGAGGTGGCCGGCGGATCCACGCACACCGACGCCGACGCCGTCCACCTCAGCCGCACCGGCGTGCCAACCGCGGTGGTGTCGATCCCGCTGCGGTACATGCACTCGCCGGTCGAGCTGGTGGAGCTGGCCGACGTGGAGAGCGTGATCGCGCTGATCACGGCGATGGCGCTGCGTCTCGAGCCGGACCAGCGGCTGGTGCGCTGGTAGGCCCTACGCGAGCGCGCCGCTCGGCTCCAGCACCGCCTGCGCCACCCGGGCGGCCACCGCCTCGGGGGTGAGCCCGACCTCCTCGCGCAGCAGCGCCGGCTTGCCGTGGGTCACGTACCGGTCGGGCAGGCCGATGCGAAGGACCCGCGTCCCGCCGAGCAGGTCGCGGTCGGCCAGGTGCTCGAGCACGCCCGAGCCGAAGCCGCCCGCCAGCACGTTCTCCTCCACCGTCACGAGCAGCTCGTGCTCGGCGGCCAGGCGCTCGATCAGCTCGGCGTCGAGCGGCTTGGCGAAGCGGGCGTCGGCCACCGTGGGCTCCACGCCGTGGGCGTCGGCCAGGAGGTCCGCCGCGCCCAGCGCCACCGGCACGCCGTAGCCGTAGCCGAGCAGCGCCACCCGGTCGCCCTCGCGAAGCAGCTCCCCGGTGCCGATCTCGATCGGCTCGGGGCGGCGCGGCAGCGGCACGCCCTCGGCCTCGCCGCGCGGGTAGCGCAGCGCGATCGGCCCCTCGTCCCAGAGCAGCGCGGTGTGCAGCATGTGGACGAGCATGGCCTCGTCGCGGGGCGCCAGCTGCACCATGTTCGGCAGGCAGCGCAGGTAGGAGATGTCGAAGGCGCCGTGGTGGGTGGGACCGTCGTCGCCCACGAGTCCCGCGCGATCCATGGCGAACACGACGTTCAGCTTCTGCAGGCACACGTCGTGGACGATCTGGTCGTAGCCGCGCTGGAGGAAGGTCGAGTAGATCGCGGCCACCGGCTTGGCGCCCTCGAGCGACAGGCCGGCCGCGAAGAGCACGGCGTGCTGCTCCGCGATGCCCACGTCGTAGTAGCGCTCGGGCAGCTCGCCCTGGAGGACGTTCAGGCCGGTGCCCGAGTTCATGGCCGCGGTGATCCCCACCACGCGCTCGTCGCGGCGCGCCTCGCGCACCAGCGCCTCGCCGAATACCTGCGTGTACTGCGGAGGCGTAGCGGGCGCCGCGCCGCGGGGCACCTTCTTCTTCGGCGCGGGCGCGCCGCCCATGATCGAGCCGGGCTTGGCGGCGTGCCACTTCTCCATGCCCTCGAGCCCGCCCTCCTCGGCGGGTGCGAAGCCCTTTCCCTTGACCGTCGTGCAGTGCACCACCACGGGCCGGTCCGCCTCGAGCGCCTCGCCGATGGCCTGGCGCAACGCCTTCACGTCGTGGCCGTCGATCACCCCCACGTACGCGAGGTCGAGCTCCTCGAAGAAGAGCCCCGGCGCCCAGTAGGCCTTGAGTGACTCCTTCAGGATCGGCCCCAGCCGCTCCACCCGCTTGCCGATCCCCGCGGGCAGCTTCGTGAGCCGCTCCTCGGCCTCCTCGCGCGCGTGGTAGAGCTTCGGGTTGAGCCGCATGCGGTTGAAGTAGCGCGACAGGGCGCCGACGTTCGGGGCGATCGACATGCCGTTGTCGTTCAGCACGATCACGATCGGCAGGTCGAGGCCGCCCGCGTTCAGGAGCGCCTCGAAGGACACGCCGCCGGTGAGGGCGCCGTCGCCGATCACGGCCACCACCCGGCCGTCGGGCGCGGTGCCGCGTCGCATGGCCTCCTTGATCCCCACCGCGTAGGAGACCGAGGTGGAGGCGTGGCCCGCGCCCATAATGTCGTGCTCCGACTCGTGGATGGCGCAGAAGGGCGCCAGGCCGCCGTACTTGCGGATCGTGGCGAGCCGGTCGCGGCGTCCGGTCAGGACCTTGTGCGGGTAGGCCTGGTGGCCGACGTCCCAGAGGATCTTGTCGGCCGGCGAGTCGAGCAGCGAGTGGAGCGTCACGGCGATCTCGCAGCTGCCGAGGTTGGCGCCGAAGTGACCGCCGATCTCCCCGATGGTGCCGATGATCAGATCGCGCACCTCCTGCGCGACCTGCTGGAGCTCTTGGTCGTCGAGGCCCTTCAGGTCGGCGGGACCGTCGATGCGGTGGAGGTGCTTGGTCATGTGGTGCGCGTGAGGATGTAGTCGGCGATCTGCCCGAGGCGCAGCGTGTGGCCCTCGGCCTTCGACAATGCTTCCCGGGCCTTGGCGTGTGACTCGCGCGCGAGCTCCCTGGCCCGGTCGAGTCCGTGCACGCTCACGTATGTGGCCTTTCCATGGCGTTCGTCGGAGCCGCGCGGCTTCCCGAGCTCGGCCTCGTCCCCAGTCACGTCGAGGATGTCGTCGACGATCTGGAAGACGACTCCGAGCTCAGCCGCAAAGCGCCGGAACGGGATTGTGGCAGGTCCGCGCATGCCCTCCAGCGCCAGGATCGAGCCGACCGATGCGGCGATCAGGGCGCCCGTCTTCAGCTCGTGCAGGTGGCGCAGCTCGATGTCGTGCTCGCCCGCGACGTCCAGGTACTGGCCGCCGACCATGCCCCCCACCCCCGCGGCGGTCACGACCTCGCGCACCGCGGCGAGCACGTTCGCCGGATCGCCGGCCTGCTCGGCGAGGCCGAGCCGCAGCGCCTCCGCGAACAGGCCGTCGCCGGCCAGGATGGCCACATCCTCGCCGAAGGCCACGTGGCAGGTGGGCTTGCCGCGGCGCAGGTCGTCGTCGTCCATCGCCGGGAGGTCGTCGTGGATGAGCGAGTAGGTGTGGATCATCTCGATGGCGGCCGCCAGCGGCAGCACGTGGGCGGGGGCGCGGCCGAGAGCGTCGGCGGTGGCGAGCGAGAGCACCGGGCGGATCCGCTTGCCGCCCGCGAGCAGCGAGTAGCGCATGGCCTCCTCGAGCCTCGCCGTGCCCGGCTCCAAGGCGAAGCGCAGCGCCTCGAGGTAGGCGTCGACCTGCTCCTGGAGCTCGACCGGATAGGCCAAGGCCTCCGTGCTCTGGCTCAAAGCAGCCGCTCCTGGCCCTCCGCCTCGCCGGCCGAGCGGCTGCGGGCGTCGATCTCCACGCCGATGCGCTGGGCCAGGTCGGCGCAGCGTTCCACGAGGGCGGCGGCCTCGTCGCCGTCGATCGCGTCGGAGCGCAGCTTGTCGGCCACCGCCTCGAGCTCGGCGATGAGGTCCTCGAGGGTGGGTGGCTCGCCCGTCACGGCGCCACCTCCGGGCCCGTCAGGGCGCCACCTCCGGGCCCGTCAGGGCGCCACCTCCGGGCCCGTCACGGCGCCACCTCCTCGCGCTGGACCGCTCCCAGGATCCCGTTGACGAAGCCGGGAGCGTCGGCCGAGCAGAGCTCCTTGGCGGCCTCGACCGCCTCGTCGATCGCCACCTCGGCCGGGATGTCGGGGCGGTGGAGCAGCTCGTGCAGGGCGACCCGCAGGATGTTGCGCTCGAGCGGGGCGATGCGGTCGAGCGACCAGCCCGTGGCGTGGCGCTCGATCAGCTCGTCGAGCTCGGCGCGGTCGCGCAGCGCGCCCTCGACCAGCTCGCGGGTGAAGGGAGTCGCGCCGCCCGGGATCAGGTCCTCCGCCGGCCGGCCGGTCACGTCGGACTGGTAGAGGGCGACCACGGCGGCCCGGCGCTGCTCGCTTCTACGCACCCGCCGGAGATTACGCGCGCGAGACGTACTCGCCCGAGCGGGTGTCCACCCGGACCCGGTCGCCCTCGTTGACGAAGAGCGGCACGCGCACCACCACGCCCGACTCGAGCGTGGCCGGCTTGTCCCCGCCGCCCGACGCGGTGTCGCCCTTGACGCCGGGCGGCGTCTCGGTCACGGTGAGCTCGACCGCGCTGGGCACCTGCACGTCGCTGGGCGACTCGTCGACGTAGAGCAGCTCGACCTCCTCGTTGGGAACGATCCACTTGAGCGACTCCTCGACCGAGTCCTCCGGTATGGCGAGCTGCTCGTAGCTCTGGGTGTCCATGAAGTGGGCGTCGGCGCCGTCCGCGTAGAGGAACTGCATGCGACGCGTCTCGGTGCGGACCGGCCGCAGCTTCTCCCCCGCCCGGAAGGTCCGGTCGATCACGGCGCCGTCGCCGACCCGCTTGAGCTTGGTGCGCACGAAGGCGCCGCCCTTGCCCGGCTTGACGTGCTGGAACTCGACGATCTTGAAGACCGTGCCCTCCACGTCCACGTGCATGCCGTTCTTGAACTGATTTGTGCCGACCACGGCGGGAAAGCCTAGCCGCGGCCGGGCCGCGCCACCGCCATCGCCCCGCCTCGCCGCCATCGCCCCGCCTCACCGCCCCCCGCCCCCCCGCCCCCCGGCGTCGAGTGTCGATCTGCTCAGCGTGAGGCGGAGTAACTCGACACTCGATTCACTTGTGAGCAGCGAGTGGGGCGCCGGCGGCGCGGACGCGGGCAACCGTCTGGCGCGGATGCGAGATCGCCTGCTTCCAGGTGACCCGCACGACGTGTTCGCCGTTCGCCTCCAGCAGGGCTTGGCGCTCGGCGTCGTCCTCGCGTGCGAGGCGGTGATCGTGCCAGGCCGCCCCGTCGGCCTCCACCACCAGATGCTGCTCGGGCCAGCGGAAGTCGGGGACAACCTCGACTCCACTGACAAGAAGCGGGACGTTCACGTCCGGGTGCGCGATCCCGCCGCCGAGAAGGAGATCGAGCACGGCGTCCTCGAGCTCGCTCCTGGTGGGTGCCGGCCCGGTGACCAGGATGCGAGCGAGCTTTCGCACCCCGCGGCGGGGGCCGAGGCGCGCAAGCGCCTCCACCAGGTGCCGGAGCTCGATGAGCTTCAGGGACTGGGCCTGGCGGACCGCGCGCCGCAACCGCCGGTAGGGGAGGATCGACGCGAGGTCGATCAAGGTTCGGGCGACCGACGTGATCGGAATCCCCTGGAAGCAGGCGACGTCGAACGGCTCCAGCACGGTCGTGCGGTGGACGCGCAGCCCGCGGTGGACGCGGGTCGCGGACCCGAGGACGGTCACCTCGGGGTAGCGCCCGTCCCAGCGCACGAGGCCGAGCAGCGCGGCCGCCGCGAAGTGACTCAGGACGGCCCCGGGGCCGCAGGCCTTCACCGCCGCCAGGAAGCGGCCTTCGAGCGGCGGGCTGGCGTGGCCGACGGCGTATACGCCTCGGTGCATCGGGTGCAGCCGGCCGTTGCGGACCCGCACCCCAGTCGCCTGGTCCGAGAGGCCGCAGCGGTGCAGCTCGCGCGTAGAGAGGACGCCCCACTGACCGGCGGCGAGCCGGGCCACACGCACATCGGACCGAGTGTTGAGTTCCTCAGCCTCAGACGTAGTAACTCGACACTCGATGCGGGGGGCGCTGCGGGGGGCGCTGCGGGGAGCGCTGCGGGGGGCGATGCGGGGGGTGATGCGGGGGGCGCGGGGCATCGCGGCACTGTGGCGCCCCCCGTGTGACCGGACAACACGGCTGTGTGACGAGTCTGCACCGGTTCGGTCGCCGGCTGCACCGGTTCGGTCGCCGGGTACGCCGGTCGCCGGCTACGCCGGCTCGACCCCCTCCGGCAGCCGGCCCTCCTCCGCCAGCTTCTCCAGGTGGGAGGCCAGCGACAGCGCGGCGAACTCGCGCAGCTCCGGTGGGGCGTCCGACCATGCCGAGTCGAGCAGCTCGTCGCGCGTGCGCAGCCCCTCGGCGAGCGCCTCCAGCAGCCGCCGCTCGCGCGAGAGCCGGTGCGCGACGTACTCGTCCAGCTTCGCCGCCGGGTCCCACACGTAGGGACCGTGCCCCGGGCACAGGACGTCGAGCGAGAGCCCGCGCAGCCGGCGCAGCGAGTCGAGGTACGCCGACAGCGAGCCCTCGCCCGGCGCGATGAAGACGCTCCCGGTGCCCAGCACGGTGTCGCCCGTGAAGCAGATTCGATCCGCGCGCACTCGGCCGAGCCGAGTGCTTGCGGCAAGGCGGCCGGCCACCAGGCAGACGCTGTCGGGCGAGTGGCCCGGGGTGGCAATCGCGCGGAACGGGCCGACGACCTCGCCGTCGCGCGGCAGCGTCACTTGGACGCCGAGCCGCTCCGCTCCGCCGGCGTGGTCGGAGTGCCCGTGGGTGAGCACCACGCCCTCCACGCCCTCCACGCCCTCCACGCCCTCCACGCCCTCCACGCCCTCCACCCCCTCGGCCGGTAGGGCGGACCGCACGGCCGCCAAGTGCGCCGGGTCGTCCGGGCCCGGATCCACCACCCAGCGGCCGACGACGTAGGTGTTCGTGCCGTCGAGCGTGAGCGGCGACGGGTTCGGCGCGCGCACGCGCCTCACTCCCTCCGGATCCATGTCCAGGCCGCTCATCGCCCGCTTTCTAGCGGGTAGTCTCCCTCGCGGTTGGGCTCGCACACCGATAGAGCAGGCTTCCGCAGCGAGCGGGGTACGTTCGTGGCCTCGCTGATTGCCATCTGCGTCGTCGCGGCGATCGACCTCGGCTTAGGGAGGGACCCGGTCCTGGTCGAGCTCTTCGCCGTGGGACCCGTCATCGCCGCCTTCGGCGCGAGCCCGCGGCAGACGGCATTGGTGGCCTTGATCGCGATCCTCGTGGCCGTTCCGATCGGTCTGTCCGCCGAGATGGTGGGCACGGCGGACTTCCTGGTCGGCACCGGGGCCGTGGCGCTGGTGGGGCTGCTCGCGATCGGCATCGCTCGGCTGCGCTGGGGGCGCGAGATGGACGCCGCGCGGCTGTCGGTGCAGTACGGGGTGGTACGGGTGCTGGCCGAGGCCGAGTCGCTCGAGGACGCGGCGCCGCGGCTCCTCGAGGCGATCGGCGCCCCGCTCGGCTGGAGCCTCGGTCACCTGTGGGAGACCCAGGAGGGCGGCGCGCTGCGGCTGGCAGGCGCGTGGAGGGGGCCGGGCGTCGCGGCGCCCAACTTCGACGGGGCCAGCCGCACCCTCGACCCCCAGGACCCGCGGACCCTCCCGGCCCAGGTGCGGGCGAGCGGCGGGCGCAGCTGGATTCACGACTTCGCCGCCGACGACCGCTACCCGCGCGCGGAGCACGCCCGGCGCGACGGGGTGCGCGGGGGCATGGCCTTTCCCGTGCACGTCGGCGGCGCCCCCGTCGCCGTCATCGAGCTGTTCGCTCGCGAGCCGCGCTCCCCCGACCCCGACCTGATCGCGCTCACCGAGGCGATCGGCTCGCTGCTCGGCGACTTCATCGGGGCACAGCGCACCGCCGCCGAGGTGCGCCTCAGCGAGGCCCGCAAGGGCGCCGTGCTCGACTCGTCGCTCGACGGGGTGATCACGATCGACCACGAGGACCGGGTCGTCGAGTTCAACCCGTCGGCCGAGCGCATCTTCGGCGTGCGGGTCGAGGACGCCATCGGTGCGGAGCTGGCCGAGCTGGTGGTCCCGCCCTCCCTGCGCGAGCGCTACCGCGCCGCGCTGCGCCGCTACGTGGAGACCGGCGAGTCGATGCTGCTCGGCCGGCGCGTCGAGCTGACCGGGATGCGCGCGGACGGCAGCGAGTTCCCCGTCGAGCTCGCCATCAACCGCATCGGCGGCGCCGAGCCGCCGATGTTCACCGGCACGGTCCGCGACATCACCGAGCGCCGGCGCGCCGACCAGGAGCGCGAGGAGCTGCTGCGGCTCGAGCAGCTGGCCCGCCGGGACGCGACCCAGGCCCGCGACCAGCTCGAGGGCATCCTGCGCGGAGTGGCCGACGCGGTGACCGCGCAGGCGCCGGACGGGCGCCTGCTGTTCGCCAACGAGGCGGCCGTGGAGCTGCTCGGCTACGAGTCGAGCGAGGCGCTGCTGGCCGCGCCGCTGGGCGAGACCATGCACCGCTACGACGTGCTGGACGAGGAGGGCCGGCCCCTCCCGCTCGAGCGGCTGCCGGGCCGCCGGGCCCTCGCCGAGGGCGAGGGCGGCGAGATCGTGGTCCGCTTCCGCCTGCGCGCCACGGGCGAGGAGCGCTGGTCGGCGGTCAAGGCAACGCCGATCCGCGACCCGGACGGCGAGGTCGCGATGGCGATCAACGTGATCGAGGACATCACCGACCACAAGCGCGCCGAGCTCGCGCAGCGCTTCCTGTCGGAGAGCAGCGCGGTGCTCGCGTCGTCGCTCGAGACCTCCCAGCTGCTC
Organism: Thermoleophilaceae bacterium; assembly: GCA_050693815.1. GTDB lineage: Bacteria > Actinomycetota > Thermoleophilia > Solirubrobacterales > Thermoleophilaceae > JACVRW01. The sequence continues at coordinate 9,049 of JBOGXS010000014.1, forward strand.
GGCCGGGTCGCGTCGCTGGCCGTGCCCGAGGTGGCGGACTGGTGCGCGGTCGACGTGCCCGGCGACGGCGGGATCGAGCGCGTCGCGCTCGCCCACGAGGACCCCGCGATGATCGCGCTGGCCGAGGAGCTCGCCCAGCGCTACCCGCCCGACCCCCGGTCCGACACCGGAGTGACGGCCGTGCTGCGCAGCGGGAGGTCCGAGCTGTACGCGGAGGTCCCGGACGAGCTGCTGCGCGCGGGAACGCGCGACGAGGAGCACTACCGGCTCATCAAGGAGATCGGCATGCGCTCGGCGATGATCGTGCCGATGGTCGCGCGCGGCCGCGCCGTGGGGGTGCTCACCTTCGTCAGCGGCCCGTCGGGCCGGCGCTTCGACGAGCTCGACCTCGAGCTGGCCGAGCAGCTCGCCCTGCGCTGCGGCACGGCGCTCGACAACGCGCGCCTGTTCTCGGAGCGGGCCTACATCGCGCGCACGCTGCAGCAGAGCCTGCTCCCCATCGAGCTGCCCGACATCCCCGGCATCGAGGCGGCGGCGCGCTTCCGGCCCACGGGCGATGGGAACGAGGTGGGCGGCGACTTCTACGACCTCTTCGAGACCGGCGGGCGCGGCTGGACCGTGGTGATGGGAGACGTGTGCGGGAAGGGCCCGGACGCCGCCGCCGTGACCGCGCTGGCCCGCTACACCCTGCGTGCCGCGGCCATGCGCGAGCGGCTGCCCAGCCGGAGCCTTCGGGTGCTCAACGAGGCGCTCCTGCGCCAGCGAGACGACCGCCGCTTCTGCACCGTCGCCTACGCCTACCTCGAGCTGCGCGAGCACGGCGCCCAGATCGGCGTCGCGATCGGCGGCCACCCGCTGCCCCTGCTGGTGCACGGCGACGGTAGCGTGGAGCCGGTGGGGGTGCACGGCACGCTGGTGGGCGTCCTGCCCGATCCGAACTTCGAGGACCGCTCCCTCTCGCTGGCCTCGGGCGACGCGCTGGTCTTCTACACGGACGGCGTGATCGAGGGGCGCGGCGCCGACGGGGTGCTGGACGAGGATCGCCTCGCCGAGATGCTCACCGGCTGCGCCGGCGCCGGCGCGGACGCCATCGCCGCGCGCGTCGAGGAGGCGGCGATGTCCGCCCAGAACGGCCGCCCACGCGACGACATCGCGGTCCTGGTACTGCGGGTGGCGGACGGATAGCACCCGTTCGATGTTGCGGTCTGCACGGCAGCGGGTACACCAGCCTCAGGTTGTACCCGCGATGCGAGCGCTGCGCTCCCGACAACCAGCCCGCCTCAGGCGGATGAGTCCCGGCACGCGCCCAAGCGTCGACGACGGGCTCAGCCTGCGCCTCCCGGGCAACCCGGAGGCCGCGGTCACCGCTCGCCGGGCGCTCTCCGAGCTGCGCGGCGACATCGACCCTCCGCTGATGGAGACGCTGCGCCTGCTCGTGACCGAGCTGGTCACGAACAGCGTCAGGCACACCAGCGCGGACACGGTGGTGCTCAAGGTGCTGGTGGGGCGCGCGTCGGTCTGGACCGAGGTCACCGACGAGGGCCCCGGGTTCGAGGTCGACGGGAGCAACCGCAAGGAGACCCCGGGCTGGGGCCTGTTCCTGGTCGAGCGCCTGGCCCAGCGCTGGGGCGTCAACCGGGACGACGCCGGCACCAGGGTCTGGTTCGAGCTGCGCCGCAGCTAGAGCCTCAGCTGCTCGTTCCCCGCGGGCGCCTGGCCTAGCAGGGCGCGGAAGCGCTGCGCGGCGGTCGGCGCGTCGTCGCCGCGGTTGTTGTTGAAGGCCACGTGCACCTCGCCGGCCTGCTCGGCCAGCCCGTGCACGCGGCCGGCGACCTCCTCGAGCTCGTCGTCCGCGTAGCGCCACGCGAAGCGCTCGGCCACCGACCTCCCCTTCAGGTAGCCGTCGGTGTTGCGGCCGTGGAGGCGCAGGTAGGCGATATCGTCGCGTGTCACGGCGTCGAGCCCCGACGGCATGATCGGTATCTGGTCCCCCGGCGGCGCGTCCACGCACACGAAGGCCACCTCGCGGTCGGCAAACCAGCCCAGCGTGCGCTCTCGCCGCTTGTCGCGCACCCAGCCGCGATGGCGTAGCTCGACGGCGATCCGGTGCGGGACGAGCGCCTCCACCAGCCGGTCGAGCTCCTCGAGCTGGTGGCGACCCGGGCCGAACGCCGGCGAGAGCTGGACGAGGTAGGCGCCCAGCTTGCCCGTCTCGGCGAGCGGCGCGGTCTCCTCCACCAGGCGCTCGGCCAGCGCGGCCTCGAGCTCGGCGTCGAGCCGGACCCGGCCGCGACCGGCGACCTCGACGCCGTCGCGCAGGTCCGGGGGCAGCGAGTCGAGCGGCGCGGCGTGGCGCGACAGCGCCCGGTGCACCTTAACGTCGAAGACGAACCCGTCGGGCGTGTCGTCCACCCACTTGTGCACCGTGGTGCGGTCGGGGATCGCGTAGAAGCTCGAGTTGAGCTCGACGGCCTCGAAGCGCTCGGCGTACCAGGGCAGCCGCTCCCGCGCGGCCAGCTTGGGCGGGTACCACTCCTTGACGAAGCCCTGGTCCGCCCAGCTCGACGTACCGACCATAATGCGTCCTGCCATGGATGGACCGTACAAGCCCGAGGTCGCCTGGAAGCTCGACCGCATATCGCCGCGGGCGTATCAGCACCCGGCCGACCGGGCGGCCACCGCGGCGCTCGCCAAGGTGCCCTACCTCGACCAGGTCGTGCGCAAGCTGATCGAGCTCGGCTACGAGCGGGCCCTGCGCGCGGCGTCGCTGGGCGCGGCCGTGCGCCTGGGCCAGGACCAGCTGCCGCGCATCTGGGTCCTCCACCGCCAGGTCTTCAACACGCTCGACCTCGAACGGGTGCCCGGCCTCTACATGACCCAGTTCCCGCTCGCCAACGCCTACGCCATCGGAACCGAGAAGCCGATCGTGGTCCTGAACTCGGAGCTGGTGCGCATCCTCGACGACGACGGCCGGCGCGTGGTGCTGGCCCACGAGGCGGCGCACATCCACTCCGACCACCAGCTCTACCGGACGGCGCTTCTGATCCTGCTGCGCATCGGGTCGGGGGCGCGGCTGCCGCTGCTGGCCGGGCTGCCGCTGCTGGCGATCCAGATGGCGCTGCTCGAGTGGTCGCGCGCCGCGGAGCTGTCCTGCGACCGCGCCGCCGCGCTGGTCACGCGCGACCCGCAGGCCGTCTGCCGCACGCTGATGGTGATCGCGGCGGGCGAGGCGGCCGAGGACCTCAACCTGGACGCGTTCATCGCCCAGGGGATGGAGTACTCCACGGCCGGCTCGGGGCTGGAGCGGCTCACGAGGCTGCTGCAGGACCTGCGGGTGACCCACCCGCTGCCCGTACGACGGGTGCGGATGCTGCTCGACTGGGTGCGCGAGGGCGCGTACGACCGCATGATCCGGGGCGACTACCTGCGCCGCGGCGAGGAGCCCTCCGCGCGGGAGGAGGCCGACGCCGCGAGCGCGTTCTACGGCGAGCGCATCGCGGGCGCCTTCTCCGCGGCCGGGTCGTCGGTGGCCGACGTCGGCCAGCAGTTGGGAGATTGGCTCAGGCGGGTCCGCTCCTCCGACGAGAACGACGCCAATAACGGGTGAGTTTCGGTCAGCTGGTTCGACTTTTCCCTGCGTGACGAGGAAAAGTCGAACTGGCCCTGCCTTATCGTCCCCTTCGTCCGAAGCTGTGGCCGGCCGGCGCCACGGTGCGCAGGTCGGCCTCCTCGATCGCGGGACCGGTTTCGCGATCGTCGGTGCTCCACGCACGGCCGTAACCGGGGGTTAGCCCGGCGAAGCCGGGCGTAAGGGGGCGGAGCCCCATTGGCTTGACCTTGGCGGCCGGCAGGTCGGGCCGCTCGAGGCGCTCGATCCGGTCCACCAGCACGTTGGTGGTCCCATCGCGGCGCTCCAGGCGTCCCGCGGCGAGCACCAGCGGCTCGGCGCGCACGGCCAGGCGGAAGCGCTCGTGCACCGGCGGGGTGACGATCAGGTTGATCGTGCCGAGCTCGTCCTCGAGCAGCATGAAGGTCACGCCCTTGGCGGTGGCCGGGCGCTGACGGGCCACCACCAGGCCGGCCACGCGCACCCGGCGGCCGTGCTGTCCTCGCTCCAGCTGGGCGCTCGTGACGAGATCGGCCGGTAGGCCGGGGCGCATCAGCTCGAGCGGGTGCTCGCGCAGCGTGACCCCGGTCGACCCGTAGTCGGCCAGCATCCGCTCCCAGGCCGACAGCGCGCGCAGCTCGGGCGCCTCGTGCGGGTCGAGCGGCAGCGCCAGCTGGGTGCCCTCGGGGACCGGCGTGCCCGGCACGGCCACGCCCAGCTGCCAGAGCGCCTGGCGGCGCCGCCCGGCGACCGGGCCGTCGGCGAGCGCGTCGCAGGCCCCGGCCCAGGCGAGCCTGCCGAGGGTGTCGGCGAAGGCACCGGAGCGGGCGGCCAGGTCGCCCAGCGAGCGCCAGCCGCCACCCCCCTCTCGCTCCGCCACCAGGGCGCGCACCTCCCCCTCCTTGCAGCCGTTCACGTACCCCAGCCCAACCCGCACGGCGCGCCGTTCGCCCAAGCAGCCGGCTTGGCCGGGTGCGCCGGGTTCCGTTTCCTCCACGCGGCAGTCGGCGCCGCCCCTCACCACGCACGGCGGCAGGACCGTGACGCCGGCGCGCTGGGCCTCGTGCACCAGCGAGTCGGGCGGGTAGAAGCCCATCGGCTGCTCGTTCAGGAGCGCGCTGAGGAACTCGGGGTGGTGGTGCACTCGCAGCCAGGTGGACTGGTAGGCGAGCAGCCCGAAGGCGGCCGAGTGCGCCTTGGGGAAGCCGAAGCCGGAGAAGCCCACGATCTGCGACCAGACCCGCTCGGCCGACTCGGGCGAGGCGCCGCGCTCGATCGCCCCGGTCAGGAACTTCTCCTCGTAGGCCCGGATCGCCGCCTCCGAGCGCTTGCGGCTCATCGCCCGGCGCAGGCCCTCCGCCTCGCCGGGCCGAAAGCCGGCAAAGGCCATGGCCACCTCGAGCACCTGGTCCTGGAAGACGATCGCGCCCAGCGTGTCGCGCAGGACGGGCTCGAGCGAGGGGTGCTCGTAGTACGACGATGGAAGCCGGGGGCTCGCGCCCCAGGACCCCCGGGGCTCCTGGCCGGTGGTCTGTGCTTCGCTCTCGCGCAGCGCCTTGCGCCGCTCGATGTAGGGGTGTACCGCTCCGCCCTGGATCGGCCCGGGCCGCACCAGCGCCACCTGCACGGTCAGATCGTCCAGGTTTCGCGGTCGCGTGCGCTTGAGCATCTGCATCTGCGCGCGCGACTCGATCTGGAACACCCCCATCGTCTCCGCCTCCTGGATGCGGGCGTAGACCTCATCGTCGTCGTAGGGGATGCGCGACAGGTCGATGCGCTCGCCGCGCACGCGCGCGATCTCGTCCACGCAGCGCTCGACCGCAGAGAGCATCCCCAACCCGAGCAGGTCGATCTTCAGGAAGCCGGCGTCGCCGCAGGAGTCCTTGTCCCACTGGACCATCTGGCGGCCCTCCAGCGAGGCGGGCTGGACCGGGCAGAGGTCGATCAGCGGCTGGGTGGAGATGATCATGCCGCCCGGGTGCTGGGACTGGTGGCGGGGCAGGCCCCAGGCGTCGCGGGCCAGCTTGACGAGCGCGTCCCAGCGCGGGGAGCGCCGCCCGCGGGCGTCCTTCGGCGGGACGTCCCCCTCGATGTCGTTGCGCTCCTTCCAGGGGTCGACCGCCCGCGCCAGCCGCTCGATCTCCCCCGGCGGCAAGCCAAGCGCCTTGGCGAAGTCGCGCACCGCCGAGCGCACGTGGAAGGTCGAGAAGGCGGCCACGAGCGCGCAGCGGTCGCGCCCGTAGCGGTCGTGCACGCGCGGGATGAGGACGTCGCGGATGTCGCGCGGGAAGTCGAGGTCGATGTCCGGCAGCGCGGTGAGCTCCTCGTTCAGGAAGCGGCCCAGGAGGAGCTCGTTCTCGATCGGGTCGATGTGCGAGAGGCCGGTGAGGTAGCAGACCACCGAGGACACGCTCGAGCCGCGCCCGCGCCCGGGCGGAAGCAGGCGCCGGGCCGAACCCGCCCCGCGCACCTCGCACGCCACCTCGCGGGCCAGCTCGAGCATGTCGCGGTGGAGCAGGAAGAAGCCGGACAGGCCCAGATGGCGGATCACGCGCAGCTCCTCCTCGAGCCTTCCCAAGGCCTCTGCCCGGCCGGCATAGCGCTCCTCGAAGCGCTCGCGACAGAGCTCGGCCAGGCGGCGGTCGGCATCCGGGTCCTCGGAGCCGGGGTAGCGGTAGCCGAGGTCCTCGGTGATGTCGAACCGGAGCCGCTCCGCGAGTCGGCCGCTCTCGTCGACCGCGCTCCGCTCGAAGCGCTCGGCCATCCGCTCGGGGGGAGCGAGGACGTGAGAGGAGTTGCCTCTTCGCCTGGGCTCGGTCTCGTCGAGCGTGGCTCCCAGGCGCACCGAGACCATGGCGTCCTGGAGCGGGATGCGGTCGCGCGAGTGGACGTGGACGTTTCCCGTGGCCACGCAGGGCACACCCAAGCGCTCGGCGAGCTCCGAGAGCAGCTTGTTGCGACGGCGGTCGTGGCGCCAGTACGGACGTTGGAGCTCGATGCGGAAGCTGTCGGGACCGAAGGCGGCGAGCAGGCGGCGGGCGATCGCCGCCGCGCCCGGATGGTCTCCGGCCTCGATCCTCGACGCCACCGCTCCGTCGCGGGCGCAGCCCGAAAGGCACACCAGACCGTCGGTGCGCTGCTCGAGGTCGGCCAGCGAGATCGACGGCTCGCCGTCGATGGGATCCTGCCTCCGGCCGCCCTCCGTCCACCCCTCGCGCGCCCAGCGACGGGTGTGCCGGTAGGCGGCGGTGATCAGGCGGCACAGGTTGGCGTAGCCCTGGCGCGTCTCGCACAGCAGCGTGAGGTGGGTGCCGTCGTCGAGCGTCAGCTCGGCGCCGGTGATCGGCCGCACCCCGAGCGGCTTCAGCGCCTGCGCCATCTCCATGGCGCCGTGCAGCCCGTCGTGGTCGGTCAGGGCGAGGGCTTCATGGCCCTGCTCGGCCGCCGCCCCGGCCAGCTCGACCGGATGCGACGCCCCGTCCAGGAACGAGTAGGCCGAGTGGCAGTGGAGCTCGACGTATGGCACGAACGTATGTTCGCACCTCGGTCAAGCCGCCTCGCTGCGGCGCCTCTTCGTCTCGTAGAGCGCCTCGTCGGCGCGTGACATCAGCCGCTCCGGGTCGTCGCCCGGCTCGTACACGGCGACTCCGAAGCTGGCCTCGATCGGGTCGCCGGTGGTGAGGACATTCGCCGCCACCGCGGCGCGCAGGCGGCGCATCACGCGCTCGGCGTCCAGGCGCGACGCTCCGGGGAGGATCACCGCGAACTCGTCGCCGCCGACCCGGTAGGCCTCGTCGCTGCGGCGCAGCATGCTGCGCAGCGCGTCGGCCAGCTTCTGGAGCGCCCTGTCCCCCGCCTCGTGGCCGTGGGTGTCGTTCACGGTCTTCAGGTTGTCCATGTCGCACAGGATCAGCGCGAGCCCCGCGCCGGCGTCCATCTCCCGCACCAGCCGCCGGCGAAAGGCGCGCCGGTTGGGCAGGCCGGTGAGGATGTCGTGGGTGGCCTCGTGGCGCAGCCGCAGCGTCTGGTCGGCCGCCTGGAGGGCGGCCACGGCCTGGTTGGCGAACAGGCGCAGGGCCTGCAGGCGGGCGCGGGTCGGGAGGAGGCCGTCGCGCGGGTCGTCGACCCAGATCACGCCGACCGGCCGGTCGCCCTCCACCAGCGGCACCACGAGCCAGTGGCGTGACCAGGCGTGCGGACCGTGGCCGCCCGTCTCGGACGGATAGGGGAGGTGGTCGATCCCGAGCGCGTGCTCGGCCACCTCCGCCGGCAGCAGGTAGCAGCCGGCCACCTCGTAGTCCTCGTCGAACAGCGGCGCCAGCGACTCCAGCGTGGCGGCCTGGTCGAGCGCGGGGGCCTCGGTCACCCAGCCCGACGACGCCACCGGCGTGAGCGGCACGTCCGGCTCCTCGGCGAGCGAGATCATCACGCGGTCGAAGCCGAGCGCGTCCTCGATCCCGTCGCACACCGCCTGCAGGACGGCGTCCACCTCGTCGGCCTCGGCCAACCGAGCGGACACCTCGAGCACGCGCTCGAGCATGCGCTGGTGCTGCGTGGCGTCGGCGGTGTCCTGCGCGATCCGCAACGCGAGCGCCGCGTGGCGCGAGATCGTCACGAGCGCATCGAGCTCCGCGTCGGTGGGCCGGCGGCCGGTCTCGGGCTCGTCCACCGAGATCACGCCAAGCAGCTGGTGGCGCCTGTCGCGCAGGGGGACGAACAGGGCGTCGCCGGGAAGCCAGGCGTCGGGGTCGTCGCTGGGCTCGAGCGCCGGCACGTAGGTCTCGACCTCCAGCGAGTCCCAGTCGAGCTCGCCGTCGGGAACGAAGTAGGCGCCGGCGCGTCGCCGGAAGCGGTCGGCCAGCAACGGCGTCCAGGTGTCGGCGGGGGACACGGTCCCAAGCAGCTGCCGCAGCGACTCCTCGCATCCCACCGCCGCCGCGGTGAGCATGTCGTCGAAGGCGGGCCGGTAGACGTTGACCACGACCGCGCCGTAGCCGAGCACCTCGCCGATCGTCCGCGCCACGTCCTCGAGCATCTCCTGGAGGTCGCTCTCAGCGCGCACCGAGGCGGTGCGCTCGAACATGGCCCCCATGCGGGTCAGCGTGGCCATGGCGTCGGGCACCGTTAAGCCCCCCTCCTCCACCCGGCGCCGGCGCCCAGCGGCACGACCCTGCCCTGCTCCGAGCGCAGCTCGCGGCACAGCCGCGCCGCCGCGGCGTTGACCCTCGGCCAGGGCTCGGCCGGGCGGGCCAGCGCCCACCCCTGGCCGTAGGGCACGCCCAGGTGGACCAGCGTGCGCAGCTCGTCGAGCGTCTCGATTCCCACGCCGCAGATGGTTGCGCCGGTGGTGCGGGCGAAGTGGACGAGCGAGCCGATCAGCGCGATCTTGGCGGGGTCGGCGTGCACGTCGGCCACCAGCGAGCGGCCGAGCTTGACGATGTCGGCGCGCATGCTCATCACCTGGCGCAGGCCGGCGTAGCCCGCTCCGGCGTCGTCCACCGCGATGCGGGCCCCGCGTGCTCGCAGCGGATCGACGTGGTGCCGGAGGGCCTCCACGTCCAGCACCCCATCCTGCTCGGTGATCTCGATCACGAGGCCGGTCAGGTCGGCGGGCAGGAGCTCCCTGATCTCCGGGGCCGCGAGCGCCGAGGGGCTCAGGTTGATCGAGAGGAAGGTGCCGGGGGGACGTCGCTCGGCCGCCAGAGCCACGCGCACCGCCTCCGCCTCGAGGGCGGCGCCGAGCCCGAAGCGGTGGGCCTGCGAGAACCACCACGACGGGGGCAGGCCGGGCCTGTCGTCGAAGCGGGCGAGCGCCTCGAACCCGACGGGCTCGCCGCTCGCCAGCGAGACGATCGGCTGGAACACGGGCCGCACGGCGTCGGGCCGGGCGATCAGGCCGGCGAAGTCCTCGCGCTGCTCCTCGGTCACCACGAGGACGTGCTCGGGGTCGTAGCGGCGCGAGCGGCCGCGTCCGCTCTGCTTGGCCCAGAGCAGCGCGCCGTCGGCCACCTGGACGAGAGCGCCGGCGCCCTTGGCGTCGTCGGGGTAGCAGGCGATTCCGGCCGAGCAGCGCAGCGAGCCACGCACCGGAGCCGCGGCCTCGACTGCCGTCCGGGCCGCGTCGGTCAGGACCACGGCCCGCGCGGGCTCGGTTCCCGGGAGGATCAGCCCGAACTCGTCGCCCCCCACCCGCGCCACGACGCCGAGGTCGCGCATGGCCGAGCGCAGGCTCTCCGCGGCGGTGGCGAGCAGCTCGTCGCCGAACGGGTGGCCGCGAGCCTCGTTCACGCGCTTGAAGTCGTCCAGGTCGAGGATGGCCACGGCCAGCGGCCGCCCCGCGCGGCGGGCTCGCTCGACCTCCCCGCCGAGCAGCTCCTGGAAGCGGCGGTGGTTGGCGAGGCCGGTGAGCGGGTCGCTGTGGGCGAGCTCCTCCAGGGAGCTGTGGTCCGTCTCGAGGTCGGCCGCCATCGCGTCGAAGTCGCCTGCGAGCTGGCCCAGCTCGTCGCGCCGGCGCCAGCCCAGGCGCGTGCCGAGGTCGCCGCCGCCCACGGCCCGTGCGGCGAGGCGCAGGCGGTCGAGCGGGCCGAAGATGCCGCGTCGCAGCACGAGGGCCAGGAGGAGCGCGAGCCCGGCGAGCAGGATCCCCGAGACGAGTGCGAAGCGGCGGTTGCGCTCCGCCAGCCGCTCGTGAGCCGTGCGGAGGTCGTAGGCCACCGCGAACGCCCCGACGACCTGGCCGTTCTCCGCGAGCGGCGTGAGCAGCACCTCGCGCTCGTGACCGTCCTCGCCGGCCTCCGCCCAGGCCTGCACGCCCGAGCTCATCGCCTCGACCGCGAGGCGCAGCTCGGTCCGGTCGCCGGCGCCGCCGCCCACCGAGGCCGCGGGAGTCTCGCTCCCGTAGCTGTAGACGCGTGCCGACTCCAGCGCGGGGTACGCGGCCGAGAGCGCCTGCAGCTCCTCGTGCAGGCGGGCGGGGCGCGCGAGCGAGTCCTGGCCGAGCCGGCGCTCGAAGCCGGTGGTGGCGGCCTGCAGCGTCGTCCGCGCAGAGTCGCGGTAGGCGCTGTGCAGCTCGTCGCTCGAGCTCTTCCCGGCCACGTAGGCGCACGCCGCTCCGACCGCCACGAGGGCGACGATCAGGTGAAGACGAAGGCTGCGCAGCGACAGCCCTGACAGGGCGGGGCGGGGCATGGACAGGGCGGGGCGGGGCATGGCCACCACCTCCTCTATCGGTCACCTTGCGCAGCCTTCTTTAGCCCTCGGGTGCGGGAATTCGCGGAGATTGCGGAATCGGGATCGCTGTCCTGGATAGACCTCGCTATGCAAGGTCAGGGCAGGACAGCGCATCGGATCGGATCGCCCAAGGAGAAGCGGCGCCCGCCCTAGGCCCGCTGCAGGAACCACCCCCCTTCGACCAGGTCGCGGAACACGACGACGTTGCGCCCGTCGATCAGGACCAGCTCGAAGTAGCGGCGCCGCAGCGGGTGCCCCGTCCACCAGCGGTCCTCGACCACCCACTCCTCCCGCACGGAGTCGATGGCCACCGCCGCCACCGAGGCGGGCAGCCCGAGCGCGCCGGCCTCGACGGTCGCGGGCTTGGGAGCGCCGAGCCGGCGCGAGCCGGCGGGGGTCATGGCGCCGGACCCTCCGGGAACGGGGCCAGCACGCTGCGCCGCTCGGGGATGCGGGAGCCGGGGTCCACGTCGAGCACCTTCAGGGCGGCCTCCGAGCCCGCAGCCTGCCGGGCCTGGCGCACGGCCTCCCCCAGGCGGGCCCGCCTCACGGCGGCGGCCTCGTCGAGCAGCCGGCCCTGGTCCTGCGCGGGAGGGCCGAACGCCTCCACCTCGAGCCCG
>JBOGXS010000015.1:0-6093 GCA_050693815.1 Thermoleophilaceae bacterium
CAGTGGTCGGACGACTGGGCCGTGACGGTGGTGCTCGCCTCGCGCGGCTACCCCGAGTCGTCCTCGCGCGGCGACGCGATCTCCGGGCTGGACGACGTGCACGGCGCCGAGGTCTTTCACGCGGCCACGGCCGAGCGCAACGGCGAGGTGGTCACCGCCGGCGGGCGCGTGCTGAACGTGACCGCCCTGGGCGCCACCCCGGGCGAGGCCCGCGACCACGCCTATGCGGCGGCCGAGGGGATCCGGTTCGACGGAAGGCAGATGCGCACCGACATCGGCGCCCGGGCGGCGGAGCGGGTGCTCGCCCGGTGAGCACGGAGGAGTTCGCACCCGTGGCCGAGACCGAGGTCGAGCACCAGTTCGACGACCTCGACGTGGACGACGCCCCGCGCGTCGGCATCGTGATGGGCTCGAAGAGCGACATGCCGGTGATGGAGAAGGCGGCCCACGAGCTCGACGGGCGCGGCATCCGGCACGAGGTGCGCGTGATGAGCGCCCACCGCGAGCCCGAGACCGTGGCCGACTACGCCAAGAACGCACGCATGCGCGGCTTGCGCGTGATCATCGCCGGGGCGGGCCTGTCGGCGGCCCTGCCCGGAGTGGTGGCGGCGCACACCGAGCTGCCCGTGATCGGGGTGCCGCTCACCTCGAAGACCTCGGTCGGCGGCGGCCTCGACGCCCTGCTCGCGGTCACCCAGATGCCGCCCGGCGTGCCGGTAGCCTCGGTGGGCGTGGACAACGCGAAGAACGCGGCCGTCCTGGCCGCCCGCATCCTCTCGGCGTGAAGGCACTCTCCTGCGCGGCCCCGCGCTACTGGGCGGCTGCAAACCGTCGCCCGGCGGCGTCCTCGGTCGCCGGGATAGCGCTGCTATCCACGGCTCCCTGCGTCCTTGCCGGACTCGGTTTTCGCTCGCCCAGATCGCACGCTGCCGCTTGGAGAGCGCCTTGATCGCCCGGTACACCCGCCCGGAGATGGGCGTGGTGTGGTCCGAGCGGCGCAAGCTCGAGACCTGGCTGGACGTGGAGCTCGCGGTGGTCGACGCGCTGGCGCAGCGAGGCGTTGTGCCCGAGGACGACGCCGCGACCATCCGCGACCGCGCGTCGTTCACCGTGGAGGCGGTCGAGGAGCGCGAGAAGGTCACGGACCACGACGTGGCGGCCTTCGTGGACGTGGTCGCGCAGTCGGTCGGCGCGGCCGGGCGCTGGGTCCACCACGGGCTCACGTCCTCGGACGTGCTCGACACGGCGCTCGCCCTCCAGCTCTCGCAGGCGGGGCTGATCCTGTGCGGCGGCACGGCAGAGCTGCGGGCCGCACTCGTGCGCCGCGCGCGCGAGCACGTGGACACGCTCTGCGCCGGGCGCACGCACGGCATCCAGGCCGAGCCGACCACGTTCGGGCTCAAGCTCGCGGGCTTCGCCTTCGAGGCCCACCGCAACCTGCACCGCCTCGAGCGGGCCGTCGAGGGGGTCTCGGTCGGAGCGCTGTCGGGCGCCGTCGGCACCTACTCGGCGAACGGGCCGGAGGTCGAGGCCGCGGTCCTGGCCCGGCTGGGGCTCGGCCGCGAGGACGTCTCCACCCAGGTGGTCCCGCGCGACCGCCACGCCGAGCTGCTCCAGGCGATCGCGCTGGCCGGGGCGGGCCTGGAGCGCCTCGCCACCGAGATCCGCCACCTGCAGCGGACCGAGGTGCGCGAGGTCGAGGAGCCCTTCCGCGGCGGGGCCCAGAAGGGCTCGTCGGCGATGCCGCACAAGCGCAACCCGATCGTCTGCGAGCGCATCGTGGGGATCGCGCGGCTCCTGCGCGCCCACGCCCAGGTCGGGCTCGAGGACGTCGCCCTGTGGCACGAGCGCGACATCTCCCACTCCTCGGCCGAGCGCGTGGCGCTGCCCGATGCCACGATCCTGCTCGACTACGCGCAGCACCTGGCGATCCGCGTGGTCGAGGGCATGGTGGTGCACGAGGACCGCATGCGCGCGAACCTCGAGGCCACCAACGGGGCACTCTACTCGCAGCGCGCGCTGCTGGCGCTGGTGGAGTCCGGCATGTCGCGCGACGACGCCTACCGGATCGTGCAGGAGAACGCCCAGCGCGCCTGGGACACCGGCACCCACTTCCGCGAGCTGCTGCGCGAGGCGGCGCCGCAGCTGGACCTGGACGCGGTGTTCGACGCCCGCGCCTTCGTGCGCCACGCCGCCGAGATCGTGGGAAGGCTCGAGCGGGTCACCTGAGCAGCTCCGCGCGCCGCTCCCAGAGCCAGTCGACCTGGGCGAGCGTCGCCGCGCGGGGATCGGGCTCGACCACCCCGAGCACCTCGCGCAGGCGAGTGGTGTCGGCCAGCACGGGATGGCGCACGTTCCAGGGGTGGTCGCACTCCGCCCGGGGCACGGGCTCGAGCTCCCAGCTCCAGTCGAGCCGCTCCGCCACGAGGCGGGCGAGCGCGCCGTAGGTCAGGTCCTGGGGGTCGCCGACGTTGAAGGCGAAGCGGCCCGCGGGCGCGTGCTCGAGCGCCGCGGCCACCGCCCTCCCCACGCGCGCGAGCGCCACCCGGTGGAAGAGCTGCGTGCCGCCGTCGGGGAGCGGGAGCCGCCGCTCGCCGCGGGCCACGCGGCCGACGAGGTACCACTCGCGCAGCACCCGGTCGCTCAGGTGCGGTCCGTAGATCGCGCCAGGTCGCAGGACGGTCACGCGCGGCGCGCCGCCGAGTGCGTCCTCCATGGCCACGTTGTCGTGGGTCGCCCCGCTTACCGGCGAGGGCTCGGTCCGCCGCGGCGCGTCCTCGCGCAGGGGGAGCGGGTCGCGGGCCAGCTCGGCCGGCTCGTGGCCGTCCACGCCGGCGTCGGCGCAGTGCCGGTACACGTCCATCGAGCTGACCGCCATCACCTGCCCCGCCCCGGTCCGCTCGGCCAGGGCGGCGAGCTCGCGTGCCTTGGCGCCCGTGGCGCCGCCGGCGAAGGTGTCGACGAGCGCGTCCGGTCGCCAGCGCTCGGCGGGGCCGCCCGGAGCGAGCAGCTCGCCGCGCTCGCCGTGCATGTGCTCGACCTCGCCGGGCGCCTCGGGCTCGTGGCGACCGGAATGGGCCAGCGCGACCTCGTGGCCCGCGGCGAGCAGGCGCGGGACGCTCGCCTGCCCCACCGGGCCCGTGCCGCCGACGAAGAGCACTCGCAGTCCCATATGCCCGACGCTCGATAGCACAAGGGCGTTTGCGGGAGCGGTCAACCGCGTGCCGGCCGGTTCAGCGTCTGGCTCGCCGGCACGCCCTCGGCCAGCTGCTTCTCGCGCTCGATCTCCGCGTTGAGCTCGGCGCCGAACAGCAGCGCCACGTTGGTCAGCCAGAGCCACGCGACGAGCAGGATGGCCCCGGCGAAGGTGCCGTACACCGCGCCGACGTCGGCCACGCTCGAGACGTAGGCGGAGAAGGCCAGCGTCGCGGCCAGCCAGAGCAGGACGGCCACGGCGGCGCCCGGCGTCAGCCAGTGGAAGGAGCGCTGGCGCACGTCGGGCGTCACGTAGTAGACGTAGGCGAAGGCGAGCATCGCCACCGCCAACGCGCCGGGCCAGCGCACGATGCTCCAGACCTGCGCCCCCGTCTCCCCGAGCCCGATGAAGCCGAACATGTCCTCTGCGAAGTCGCCGCCCACGAGCGCCATCACCAGGCTCGCCATGACGAGCGCCATCAGCAGGAAGGTCGAGGCAACGTCGATCGCCTTGCGCCGCACGAAGCCGCGCCCGCGCCCCTCCAGCTCGAACACGACGTTGAGCGCGCGGCGGGCGGCCTCGAGCGCGCCGGTGGTCCCGTACAGGGCCAGGGGCACGCTCACGACGAGGGCGGTGGCCGCCCTGCCCTTGCTCTCGAGCGCGCGCCGCAGCGAGCGGTCGACCGGGTCGAACACCGAGGGCGGCGCGACGTCCTCGAGGTAGCCCGTGATCGCCTCGTAGGTCTCGGGGTACTGCCCGAGCAGGGCGAGCAGGGCGAGCGCCAGCAGCGCGGCGGGGAAGAGCGACATCAGCACGTAGTAGGTCAGCGCCGCCGCGTGGTGGGTCATCTGGTCGTCGTAGAAGGCGACCAGCGTTCGCTTGATCACGGCGACGCTTCGGCTCACGGGAGGGGCATACCCGCCCGGCCCCAGGCATACCCGCCCGGCCCCGCTGATAGCCTCGACCCAGTGAGCGATTCCGCCGCGCTCATCGCCCAGGGGAAGGTCCGCGACCTCTACGAAGCGGGCGACGATCGCCTGCTGCTCGTCGCGTCCGACCGCATCTCGACCTACGACGTCGTACACCCCACGACGATCCCCGACAAGGGCAAGGTCCTCACCGGGCTGACCGCCTTCTGGCTCGATCAGACCGCGGACATCTGCCCCAACCACCTCGTCTCGTACACCGACGTGCCGGTCGAGCACCGCGGCCGCGCGATGCTCGTCGAGCGGCTCGAGATGGTGCCGGTGGAGTGCGTGGTGCGCGGCTACATCACCGGCTCGGGCTGGAAGGACTACCTGGCCACCGGAGCGGTCTGTGGGATCGAGCTGCCCGAGGGGTTGCGCGAGTCCGAGCGGCTGCCGGCGCCGATCTTCACGCCGGCCACCAAGGCGGAGCTGGGCGACCACGACGAGAACGTGGACTTCGACCGCGCGGCCGAGATCGTCGGGGATCGCGGCCTGCTCGAGGAGCTGCGCCGGCTCTCGCTGGCCGTCTACGCGCGCGGCGCCGAGCACGCCCGCGAGCGCGGGATCGTCCTGGCCGACACCAAGCTCGAGTTCGGGCGCCGGCCCGACGGGACGATCGTGCTCGGCGACGAGGTGCTCACCCCCGACTCGTCGCGCTTCTGGCCCGCGGACGGCTTCGAGCCGGGCCGCGCGCAGCCGAGCTTCGACAAGCAGTACGTGCGCGACTGGGCCAGCGGGTCGGGTTGGGACAAGTCGCCTCCCGCCCCGGAGCTGCCCGACGAGGTGGTCGAGGGCACCCGCGCCCGCTACCTGGAGGCCTACGAGCGCATCGCCGGCGAGCCCTTCGAGCGCTGGCTGGAGCGGAGCGGCGCATGAGGGCCCGTGTTCTGATTCGCCCCAAGCAGGGAATCCTCGACCCGCAGGGTCAGGCCGTGGAGCAGGCGCTGCCCGCGCTGGGCTTCGAGGGGGTTCGCAACGTGCACGTGGGAAGGCTCATCGAGCTCGATGTCGAGGACGCGCGTCAGGTGCCGGAGATGTGCGAGCGGCTGCTGGCCAACCCGCTGATCGAGGACTACGAGATAGCCCTCGACCAGGCCGCTCGCGAGAACGGAGGCACCGCGCGATGAGGTTCGGCGTCGTTCGCTTCCCCGGCTCGTGCGACGAGGTCGACGCGCTGATCGCCTGCCGCCGCTTCGGCGAGGCGGAGCTGCTCTGGCACAAGGACCGCGACCTCGACGGGGTCGACGCGGTGGTGGTCCCGGGCGGCTTCTCCTACGGCGACTACCTGCGCGCCGGAGCCATCGCCCGCTTCTCCCCGCTGATGGAGAGCGTGATCGAGTTCGCGCGCGGGGGCGGCCCCGTGCTCGGAATCTGCAACGGGTTCCAGGTGCTGTGCGAGGCCGGCCTGCTGCCCGGCGCGCTGCTGCCCAACCGCTCGCTGCGCTTCGTCAGCCGCCAGGTGGAGGTCGTGGTCGAGAATCCGGACACTCCCTTCACGCGCGCGTGCGAGGCGGGGCAGCGCCTGTCGGTGCCGGTCAAGCACATGACCGGCCGCTACCACGCGCCCGGCATCTCGGAGGAGCAGGTGGTGCTGCGCTACGCGCCGGGGCAGAACCCGAACGGCACGCAGGACGACATCGCCGGGGTCTGCAACGCCGAGGGCAACGTGCTCGGGCTGATGCCCCACCCCGAGCACGCGGTCGACCCGCTCACCGGCTCGGCGGACGGCGGCCGGCTGTTCGAGTCGGTGGCCTCGAGGCCCGAAGCAGCCGGCCTGGCCGGCTGCGCAGGGTACGGAACCGAAGCCCCGGTCGCGTGAGCGCCCCCGTTGCTGGCCCGCACCGCGAGCTGGGCCTGACCGACGCGGAGTACGACGGCATATGCGAGCGCCTGGGCCGCGTCCCCAACGCGCTCGAGCTGGCGGTGTTC
>JBOGXS010000016.1:0-8162 GCA_050693815.1 Thermoleophilaceae bacterium
GTCGAGCCGCGCGGCAGCACGGCCTCGTCGCCGCGCACGATCACCGACAGCAGCGCGTCCCGCGGCAGGCCGAGCTCGCGCACGCGGTGGCCCGCGAGCGCGTCCGCCGGATCGACCGGGTACTCCACGATCTCGGCCCCGAGCCGCCGGATCGTCCCGGTCTCCGCCAGCGGCCGCGGCAGCGCGGGCTCGCTCGTGGTCACGCCGAGGCGGCGCGCGAGCGGCTCGAAGGTGGTGCCCTGGAGCAGCGTCGAGATCACCACGGCGAAGAAGACGATGTTGAAGAAGACATCGCTGCCGCGCACGCCCTCGATCACCGGGAACGTGGCCAGCACGACGGGCACCGCGCCGCGCAGGCCGGCCCAGCCGAGCACGACGCGGTCTCCGGCCGAGAAGCGGTCCGCCGCGGTGCTGACGAAGGCCGCGACGGGCCGGGCCACCAGCACGAGCACCAGGGCCAGCGCCGTGCCCTCGAGTGCCACGTCGCCGAGCTCGCCGGGGAACACCAGCAGCCCGAGCGCGAGGAACATCGCGATCTGCGCGACCCAGGCGAGTCCCTGGTGGAACACCGTGACCGTGCGCTTGGCCGGGATCTGCGCGGAGCCGAGCGCGATGCCGGCCAGGTAGGCCGCCAGGAAGCCGGAACCGTGAAGAGCGTCGGCCAGCCCGAAGGCGAGCGCCGCGGTGGCCAGCGTGGCCACCGGGTAGAGCCCGGCGGTGTCGAGCCGCACGCGGCGCAGCCCCTGGGCGGCCAGCCAGCCCACCGCCACGCCGGCCGCCAGGCCGATGCCCAGCTCCATCACGAGCAGCAGAGCCATGTCCGCGGCGCCGTAGTCGTCCTCCAGGATCCACTCGATGAAGCCGATCACCAGCAGCACCGCGACGGGGTCGTTGAGGCCCGCCTCGCCCTCGAGCGTGCGCGCCACGCGACGGCGCAGGGTCGAGCCGCGCAGCAGCGCGAAGATCGCGGCGCCGTCGGTGCTGGCGATGATCGAGCCGAGCAGCAGGCCTTCGAGCGTCGGGAGGTCGAACAGCCAGATCGCGGCCAGGCCGGTGAGCCCGGCGGTGACGAAGGTGCCGAGCAGCGCCAGGCCGAGCGCCGGCCGCAGCACGGGTCGGATCTCGCCATAGCCAGCGGTGAGGCCGCCCTCGAACAGGATCAGCGCCAGCGCGACGATGCCGATCGTGCGGGCCAGCTCGTAGTCGTCGGCGTTGGCGCCGAAGTCGATCCAGCCGGTGCCGTCCGACCCGATCGCCATCCCCAGGGCCAGGAAGAGCAGCAGGCCGGGCAGGCGCACGCGCGCCGCCAGCAGGGAGGCCGCAATGCCGGCGGCGAGCAGCGCCCCGGCGACGAGGATCAGCTCGCCGTCGCTCACCCCCACGACACTGACATGCTCGGGGGTGGCGCGCCTTCCGCTCCGGACGGTCTCGGCGTAGTGTGCGGCAATGCACGAGGAGGTGTCCGTTCCCGAGCTGACCGAGGCGATCGCGCGCCTCTCGGCTCTCCTCGGGCCCCGGCAGGGAGGCGTGCTCCTGCTCGAGGGCGGGATCACGAAGCGCAACTACCGCGTGACCTTCGGCGGCACGGCCTACGTCGTGCGCCTGTCCGGCAAGGACACCGAGCTGCTCGGAATCGACCGCGAGGCGGAGCGGCTGGCCACGCGCAGGGCCTCGGAGCTCGAGCTCGGACCTCGGGTGGCGGCGACGCTCGACGAGCCAGCCTGCCTCGTCACCGTCTTCGTCGAAAGCCGCGAGGTGCCTGCGGAGGAGCTGCGCCGGCCGGGCTCGCTCGGCGCGATCGCGCGCGGGCTGCGCGCCTTCCACGAGTCCGCGAGGGGATGTGGGGCCTGGTCCAGAGCACCTTCTCCGACCCCGACTTCGACTTCGAGAGCTACGCCGGCCGTCACTTCGAGCGGCTGGCCCGGACCAGCTCGGACGAGCGCTTCGGCGGCTGGCTGAAGGCGGCGCGGTAAGTGGGATAGACCCTAAACCGGCCAGGAATCAGCGGGGGTCCGGGGGCGTGAGCCCCCGGTCGTCAATCCTCCGTGCAGGCGTCGGCGCCGAGCTCCTCGGCGGCCTTGTTCGACTCGTCGGTCTCGATGCCCTGGAGCCGCTGGGCGGCCTCCCCCGCCGCCTGCTGGTCGTCGGAGGCGAGCGCGTCGCGCAGGTCCTCGAGCGCGGGGATGCCCTCGTCCTCGATCTCGCGGCGCGTGGCGTTCACGAAGCGCTCCGCCGTCTCGCCGGCCTCGCCCTCGGGACGCTCGAGCTCGGCGAGGTCGTCGACCGCCCCGCGCGACTCCTCGATCACGCGGTCGACCGCGTCGGCGATCTCGTCCGGAGTCTCGGCGTTCTCGCCCACGTTCTCGAGCGAGCGCTCGGCGTCGCGACAGATCTCGCTGGCCTGGTCGGCGAACTCCTCGCGGGACGGGGCGTCGCTCCCGCCGCAAGCGGCCAGGACGAGGGAGAGCACGCCAAGGAGGATCGCTGCGAGTCGGGTCATGCCCGATTCTTACCCGAATTCCAGTCCGCCTACCGCGGCCGCTCCGGCAGGAGGCCGGCGAGGATGTGCTCGGTGCCCTCCGTGTGCTCGCGCATGAGTCGCACGGCGCCTCCCACGTCGCGCCGTCGCAGCAGCCCCACGAGACGGCGGTGCTGCTGGTTCGACCGGATCAGGACCTCCTCCGGGTGTGCGATGCGGGCGATCAGGTCGCTCATGTGGCCTTGTACCTCGGTCATGGCTGCCACGAGCCGACCGGAGTGCGAGGCCTCGGCGACTCCGATGTGGAACCGCACGTCTGCGCGCCGGTAGTCCTCGAAGGGAATCTCCCCCTCCATGCGGTCGGTGAGCTCGAGGAGGCGCACGAGGTCGCCGGCTTGCGCCCGCTCGGCGGCGAGCACGGTGGCGCCCGACTCGACGGCCACGCGGTAGTCGAGTACGGCGCGGGCGGCCTCGCCGAGCACCTCGCCCGCGAACTCCTTGCCGAGCGGCGGTTCGTCGGCAACGAAGGTGCCGCCGGCACGGCCGCGCAGCGATACCAGGTGTCCGCTCTGGACCAGCGTGGTGAGCGCTTGGCGCAACGTCGAGCGGGATATACCGAGCCGCTCGGCGAGATCGCGCTCCGGCGGCAGCCGGCTGCCGGCGGCGAGCAGCCCGAGCCTGATTGCGGTCCCGAGCCGCTCGACCGTCTCCTCGAAGGTGGTGGCCGAGTGGACCGGCTTGAAAACTGCCTCCAGGGCCGGGGTGCGGTCCACCGTCAGGGAGGGCTCCACTGCCCGCAAAAGGTACACCCGGCGACCCATTGCCATTGCCGATAGAGCGCTAGATTGCCCGGCTGTGGACTCGCGCAGGGAACGCGTGGTGGTGGAGACCGACCGCTACCGGGTGGTGGGCATGCTCACGCTGCCCAAGGAGGGCTACCGCTCGCGCCTCTCCGACCACGTCAACCGCCGCGACCACGATTTCTTCACGCTGATCGACTGCGAGCTCACCGCCCTCGACGGCTCCGGACGCGACTGGAAGACGCCCGTGTTGATGCTGGCCCGGCGTCACATCAGGCTGATCGTGCCCGCATCGGAGGGTGCCTGAGGCTATGGACACGCGGCGACTGGCAGTCGCCGCCGGCGCCGTGGTGGCCGGGGTGGCGCTCTGGTGGCGGCGCAACCCGTCGGCCTGTCCGTACTCGCAGCGCTTCTGGGTCGAGGCGCCACACCCGTTCATCACTCGCGAGCGCCTGCGCGAGATCCTGGCGCCGCGGCCGGGGGAGCGCCTGCTCGAGGTCGGGCCCGGCACCGGTTACTACACGCTGCCGGCGGCGGGCTGGATCGTGCCGGGCGGCCGTCTCGACGTGCTGGACGTCCAGCAGGAGATGCTGGACCACACCATGGCCCGCGCCGCCGCGCAGGGGGTTTCGAACATCGTCCCGGCGCGGGCCGACGCCCGGGAGATGCCCTACCCCGACGGCAGCTTCGACGCCGCGTACCTGGTCACCGTGCTGGGCGAGGTCCCCGACCAGAGCGCGGCCCTGCGCGAGCTGCGCCGCGTGGTGAAGCCGGCCGGACGCGTCGTCGTGGGCGAGCTGTTCGGCGATCCGCACATGGTCACCCACCGCGCCCTGCGCGAGCGCGCCGCGGCGGCGGGCCTCACGGTCGAGCGCAAGCTCGGCGGCCCGCTCTGGCACTACACGCGGCTCAGGGCCTAGGGATCCCGAACACCGTGCGCCGGTAGCGCTTGCGGTGGCCGAACCTCGTGCCGCGGGGCGCCCGCAGCCAGTCCGTCGCGTACCGGGCGAGGGTGAGCGCCCGTGGCATGTACCAGCCGATCGGCCGGCCCTGGCAGATCTGTGCGTAGCCGGGCCGGTTGATCCACAGGTAGGCGTCCACCTTCCGATGCGCGGTGTCGGTGCTCGGAGGCGGCCCCAGGCCGCGGAGGCCGGGGTTGCACCACACGGTGATGCGGCGCCCGCCGCGGCGGTAGTGGATCGGCCCGCGCCCGTTCTCGGCGGTGTTGATAATGAAGTGCTTGCCGCCGGTGAGGCGGGAGATCTGCAGCCCGTGCTTGATGTTCGCCCCCGTCCAGTCGTAGTGGGTGGCATTTAGCATGAAGCCGCGCACCTTCCGGATCCCGATGGCCCTCAGCTGCCTCGCCGTGCGCCTGGCCGGCTCCCAGTCGGACGCCCCTGCCTCGAGGTAGACGGTCGCGTTCGGGAGCCGCGAGAGCGCGGTTACGCCATACCGAAGCAGCCGGATGCGGTCGTCGCGGCGGCTGCGGGCATGGCAGTCGATCGTGCCGAGCGAGTCGGGCTCGAATGCGATCACGACCCGCTGATCGCCGATCACGCGCGCCAGGGCGTCGTACCACGCGCGCGTGCGCCTGTCCTCCGCCGGCCCGCCGCCCTGATAGGTCCGGCTGCACTTCGTCGACTGGGCGCGGAGGACGGTGAAGAGCGGCACCGCGCCCTGCGCCGTGGCGGCGTCGATCAGGCGCTGGACCTTGAAGGCGAACCTCGGCCGCGTGAAGCGCCCGAGCCAGACGTTCTTCGGCTCGCGCGCGATCTTCCAGATCAGGTCGGCCTTGCGTGTGTCGCCCCGCCGCCGGAGGGACTCCCATTGGAGCCAGGAGGGCGACTCCCGGTCGACCCAGAACCGCAGGCCCTCGAGCGGGTTGGGGTCCGAGGCCTTGACGCCGCGGGCGTCGGCGGCGGCCGACGCGGCGGGGGCGAGGGCGGCGAGCGTGAGCGCCGCTGCGAGAACGGCAAGCGAGATGCGCAATGGGGACATGGATGCGAGCGAGGGTCGGGGGAGGCCAGGTTAGGCATCGGCAGCCTAGCCCGATCTCTTTAGTGCGGATAGGGTCGGCGAGGACGCGAAGGAGGAGGGAATCCGGCCCGAGCGACTCGACGTCCCCACCCGCGGCGGCACGCTGGCCGCCTGGCGCTGGCCGGGCGAGGGCCCGCTCGTGCTCGCCCTGCACGGCATCACCTCGAACGCGCTGGCCTGGGGCCCCGTGGCCGGCGAGCTCGAAGGCGCCGTCACGCTCGTCGCGCCGGACCTGCGCGGCCGCGGGCGCAGCCACGAGCTCCCAGGGCCGTACGGCATGGCCGTCCACGCGGGCGACGCCGTCGCGCTGCTCGATCATGTCGGCGCGCAAGCGGCGGTGATCGTAGGTCACTCCATGGGCGCCTTCGTCGCCGGAGTGACCGCCGTGCGCCACCCGGAGCGGGTGACGCGTCTGGTGCTCTGCGACGGCGGCGTGGCGCTCGGCGTGCCGGGGGCGCGCGAGGATCCCGAGGCGACGCTCGAGAGAATCCTCGGACCGGCGATGGCGCGCCTTGTCCGGACCTTCCCCGACCGCGAGGCCTACCGCGACTTCTGGCGTGAGCATCCCGCCCTTCGGGGCGCCTGGTCACCGGCGCTCGAGGAGCATTTCGACCACGACCTGAGGAAGACCGCCGGTGGATTCAGGCCCGCGGTGGCCATCGACGCCGTGCGCCAGGACGGGGCCGAGCTGCTCGTCGACCAGGAGACGACCTCCGCGGCCCGCCGCCTCCCCTGCAGGGCGACGCTGCTGTGGGCGTCCGGCGGCCTGCTGGGCGAGTCGCCGGGGATGTACGACGCCGAGCGGCTGGCCGCGGCCGGGCTCGACCCGGAGCGGGTTCGCGTCGAGCAGGTGCCGGGTGCCAACCACTACACGCTGCTCCTGGCCGCCAAGGGCGCGCGCGCCGTGGCCGCCGCAATCCTCGCCGCCGCGAGCGCTACCGCGCCCGCCTGGCCGGCGATCTGACCCTCCACCAGCGGCGTGCGGACGTACCCCGGGCAGACCGCCGTGGCCGTGACCGCGTGCTCGGCCCCCTCGAGCGCCAGGGTCTTCACCAGCCCGAGCAGGCCGTGCTTCGCGGACACATAGCCCGCCTTGAAGGGGGAGGCCACCAGCCCGTGAACCGAGGCGATCGCGACGAAGCGCCCGTCGCCCGACCCCGACAGATGCGGCCAGGCATGCCGCGCGAGCAGGAACGGGCTCGTCAGCATGAGCGCCAGCAGCGCGTCCCAGCGGTCCTCGGAGAACTCAGCAACCGGGGCGACGTGCTGGAGGCCGGCGTTTGGAACAACCACGTCGAGCCGCCCGAAGCGCTCCACCGCCGCGTTCACCGCCCCCCGGTTTGCCGCCCGCTCGGTGAGGTCGGCCGCGAACGGCTCTCCCGGCCCATTCGGATCCGGCTCCAGGTCGACGGCGAGCACCTCGTGCCCGTCGTCCACGAGCCGCCGGGCGACGGCACGGCCGATCCCGCTGGCTGCACCGGTGACTATGGCGGCGCGTCGCTTCACTCTCGTCCCAGCGGAGAGGGTGGGATTCGAACCCACGAGGCAGTTTGACCCGCCCACACGATTTCCAGTCGTGCACCTTCGGCCGCTCGGTCACCTCTCCGGGCGGATGTGAAGCCTAGAGGCCCAGCTCCCCCACCCCGCGCTCGTGCCAGCCCAGGTGGTGCGCCAGCTCGTGGCGCAGCGTGCGGACCACCTGCGCGCGCAGCAGCTCGGGGTCGTACCCGAAGTCGCGCTCCAGCGTGTCCTGGTAGAGCACGATGCGGTCCGGGTAGTCGTCGCGCGCCACCGTGTCGCCGAAGTAGTGGCCGTAGGCCTGGTTCTCGGCGCCGAGGCGTGAGACGACCACCGGGATGTGGTCGAGCACGCGCAGGAACTCGGGCGGAAGGTCGTCGATCGCGTCGGCCACGAGCAGGTCGAACTCGGTCGCCCCGGCGCGCAGGCCGGGCTCGCGGGCGAGCTCCTCGCTGCGCCGCACGAGTCGCTCGAACTCGTGCTCGGGCATGGCGTCCGGGCCGGTCAGCCTCACGAAGGTCCAGGCCGTGAGCAGCGCAAGCGCCAGGGCCGCGCCGGCGAACACCGCCAGCCCCTCCGCGCCCGAGAGCGAGGGCGGGTTCAGCAGAAGCAGCAGGAGTCCGACCGCGAACAGCGCGGCGAGGCCTGCCTTGACCGGTCCGCGGAGCGTGTCGAGCACGCCTCCGAGACTAGAGGGGCGCGACGGTCAGTCCTCGGCGCCGGCGGCGGTCAGTCCTCGGCGCCGGCGGCCTCGGGGTTGCCCGTGGCGGTCCCCTCCTCGCCCGGCACGCCCGGCGTGTCCTCGGCCTCGCGGTGCGAGGTGGCGCCCGCGTAGTCGTGCACCTGCTCCGAGGGCCCTTCCTCTGGCAGCTGGTCCGATTCCTCGCGCGGCGTCTCCGTCACTCCCTCTTCCTCCTCCTCGGGGTCGGGCTGCGCGCCCGGCACGGCCGGGTCCTGCTCCTTGGCGTCCCAGTCGCGCCGCGCCTCGTCGATGTGCTCGCCCACCCGCTCGGACTCGTCCTCCATGCGGCCGGCGTCCCGCTCCATGCGCTGTGCCTGCTCCTCGTGCTCCACGCTCACCCTCCTACCCGCCCCGCGCGACCCGGAAAACGACCGGTCCGCCCGCGGGGTCGACGTGCCGGGTCCATCCGTGCGGCAGCCGCACCGAGCGGCCGGGCATGAGCCGAGCCAGGCGGCCGTTCCACAGCCGCTGCTCGCGCTGGACGGCCTCGACGCGCGGCGCGCGCAGGTGCTCCGTGGCGCGCAACGCGAAGCGCCCGCGCGGGGGAGCGTCGTCGCCGGCGACCGCGTTCGGCGCGATCCAGCCC
>JBOGXS010000017.1:0-13377 GCA_050693815.1 Thermoleophilaceae bacterium
GAGCACGGGGCCCTGCTCGATGTGCATCTCGATGTAGGCGCGCGCGCCCGTGAGCTGCGCGCCCGACTCGCGCGCGCGGTCGAGCTCCACCTCGTAGCGCGCCACCACGTCCTCGAGGCGCTCGCCGCCCCGGTCGCGGAGGTCGCGCACCTCGTCCGGCTCGAGCGTGCCCGCGCAGGCCGACGAGCCGAACAGGCTGCGCCCGAAGCGAGCGCCCTCCTCGTCGGCCCAGTCGACGAGCCGCAGGCCGACCGGCGGCGGCCCGTCGGCCGCGTGCTGGCGCAGCGCCTCGACGGCCACGAACACCCCGAGCGCCCCGTCCAGCCAGCCCCCGGCGGGCACCGAGTCCACGTGCGAGCCGACGATCACGAACCCGTCACCGTCGCCGGCCATGTCGGCCCAGAGGTTGCCCGCCGGGTCGACGGACACCTCCACCGGCAGCTCGTCGAGGCGCGAGCGCAGGAGCTCCCGCGCGCGCGTCCACTCGTCGGTCCAGCAGACGCGGCGGGCCCCGTCCGGGCCGCCGGTCAGGCTCGCCAGCTCGCGCAGGTCTGCGAGTACGCGGTCGGCGTCCATCCTCAGGTGGCCATCGTGGCGGCCGCGCCCAGCGAGCGCGGCACGAAGCGGCCGTGGCCCGGCTCGGTGCGGATCTCGCCCCGGTCGTACACGAGCGCGCCGCGACAGAACGTGTGGCGCACGCTGCCGGTGGAGCTCTCGCCCTCGAACAGGTCGTAGTCGACGTTCATGTGCGACGTACGGGTGGAGAACTCGAACGGGGTCGAGGGGTCGAACACCACGAGGTCGGCGTCCATCCCCGGCGCGATGGAGCCCTTGCGCGGCAGGCCGAAGCGGCGCGCGATCGCGGTCGAGGTCAGGTCGACCAGCTCGCTCGGGGTGATCCGCCCGCTCTCCACTCCGATGTCCCACAGCTTCACCAGGCGGTGCTGGATCATCGCCAGGCCGTTGGGGATCTTCGAGAAGTCCTCGCGGCCGAGCGCCTTCTGCTCGTCGTTGAACGGGCAGTGGTCGGTAGACACGCTCTCGAGGACCCCGCGGTCGAGCGCCGCCCAGAGGAGGTCCTGGTTGCGCTTCTCGCGCAGCGGGGGCGAGCAGACGTAGCGCGCGCCCTCGAAGTCGGGTCGCTCGAGGTCCTCCACGGTGTTCGTCAGGTACTGGAGGCACGTCTCGCCGGACACGGCCACGCCGCGCGCCTGGCCCGCCGCGATCTCGTCGGCGGCGAGCCCGCACGTCACGTGCACGATGTAGACGCCCGCGTTCGTCAGCTCGGCGAAGCGGACGGCGCGACCGGTGGCCTCGGCCTCGAGCGCCTCGGGCCGGGTGTGGGCGTGGTGGATCGGCTCGGTCTGGCCGGCCGCGAGGGCACGCTCGACCAGCACGTCGATCGTCCAGCCGTTCTCGCAGTGGACCATCGTGAGCGCGCCGAGGTCGCGCGTGTGCTCGAGCACGCGGAAGAACAGGTCGTCGGTGACCATGATCACGCCCTTGTAGGCGAGGAACACCTTGAAGGTGCAGAGGCCCTCCTCGACCATCGGCTCCATGTCGGCGAGCGTGGCGTCGTCGGCCTGGGTGATCGCCATGTGGAAGCCGTAGTCCACGTGCGCCGCGCCGCTCGCGCGCTCCTGCCACTCCTCGAGCGAGGACCGCAAACCGCCGGGGTGCTGCTGGATCACGAAGTCGACGATGCAGGTGGTGCCGCCGGCCGCGGCGGCGCGCGTGCCGGTGTCGTAGTCGTCGATCGAGACGGTCCCCCCGAACGGCATCGCGAGGTGGGTGTGGTTGTCGATCAGGCCCGGCAGCACGAAGCAGCCCGAGGCGTCCACCACCTCGGCGTCCTCCACGTCGCCCAGTGCGCCCACCGCGGCGATCTCCTCGTCGTCGATCAGCACGTCGGCCTGCGCCGAGTCGGCGGCGGTCACGACGGTCCCGCCCTGGATGAGCTTCCTCATGCTGCACCTCCGGTGACGCCGGCGAGGGGCGGGATGATCTGGCGCCCGTAGGTCTCGAGCGTCCGCTCCTGGCCTTCCGTCATGAGATAGATGTTGAACTGGTCGACGCCGATCGACTCGAGCTCGCGGAGCTTTGCCGCCGCCTGCTCGGCCGTGCCGATCACGCAGAAGCGGTCGCAGATCTCGTCGCTCACGAAGGCCCCGTGCCTCGCGCCCACGCGCGAGTGCTCGTCGTAGTCGTAGCCGGTCTGAGCCGGCACGTAGTCGGTCAGCGCCTTGGGCACCACCGAGCCGTCGGCGCCGTAGCGGGCGATCAGGTCGCGCACGTGGTTCGAGACCATCGCCGGGAACCACCGCACCTGCTCGCGCGCCTCGGCGAGGTCCTCGGAGATATGGCTGGGCGCGCAGACGATGCACCTGAGCGCGGCCGGGTCTCGACCGGCCTCCTCGGCCGCCGCGCGTGCGGTCTCCATCGTCCACCTGATGATGTCCGGGTCGGCCAGCTGGATGATCACGCCGTCGCCCAGCCGGCCGGCGATGGAAAGGACCTTAGGGCCGTATCCCGCCACGTGCATCTCGATCGGCGGGAGCTCGGAGCGCACCCATGCGAGCTGCAGCTCGGCGTCGTTCCACTCGACCTTCTCGCCGTTCATGAACGGCTTGATCATCCGCACCGCAGCCTCGAACTCGCCGACGCGCACCGGCTGCTGGTTGATGTAGCGCCGCGCCGAGTCGCCGCGCCCGATCCCCATGACCATGCGCCCGTCGGAGATGTCGTGCAGCGTGGCGTAGGTGCTCGCGATCACGGTGGGCTCGCGCGTGCCCGGGTTGGTGACCATGTGCCCGAGCTTGATCCGCTCGGTGGCCTTGGCCGCCAGCGCGAGCGTCGGCGTGGACTCCTGCCACAGCACGTGCGAGTCGTAGGTCCAGCCGTACTCGAAGCCGTGCCGCTCGGCGAGCACGAGCAGGTCGATCAGCCGCTGGTAGGGCGGGTCGGGAAGGACGGTGACGCCGAAGCTCAGGGCCATACGCCGGCTCCCTCCGGCTCGGCCAGGGCCTCGATCTCGCTCGCCTCCGGCATGCCGCCGCGAGCGCCTGGCTTGCCCACCGACAGCGCCGCCGCGACCGTCGCCCAGCGCGCCGCGCGCTCGAGCGACCGGCCATGTGCGATTCCTGCCGCCAACACGCCGGTGAATGTATCTCCGGCGCCCGTGGTGTCGCGCACCGGCACCTGCGGAGGCGCAATCCGGACGGCGCGACCATCGGCGGCGACGAACGCGCCCCGCGCTCCCGCGGTGACCACGGCCGGAGCGCCGATCGAGCTCGCCAGCGCCTCGGCAGCCGCCGCCGGGTGCTCGTGGCCGGTCAGCTCGGCGGCCTCGCCCTCGTTCGGGGTAAGGACCGGGCGCAGCTCGACGAGAGCGGCCGGGAGCGGCCGCGCCGGCGCCGGGTCGACCACCACCGCCATGCCGTGCCGCGCGGCGCAGCCCGCCCCGGCCGCGAGCACCTCGTCCTCCAGCTCCAGGCTGAACACCGCGCACCGCGCCCGCGACAGGTCGAGCCGTTCGAAGGCCCGCTCCACGCCGCCCGCTGTCAGCGCGTGGTTGGCCCCGGAGGCGACGGCGATCTGGTTCTCGCCCCGCTCGTCGACCACGATCGCCGCCACGCCCGTCGCCGCCTCGGCGAGCGTCGATACGCCGGCACCGTCGACGCCCTCGCCCGCGAGGTCGTTCAGGAGCCGCTCGCCGAAGTCGTCGGCGCCCACCGCACCCACGAGCGCCACCGAGGCGCCCGCGCGGGCCGCCGCCACCGCCTGGTTGGCCCCCTTGCCTCCCGGCGCCATCCGGAACGACCCCCCGGTTACGGTCTGGCCCGCCGACGGCAGGGCGCCGGTGTGCACCACCAGGTCCATGTTGAGCGGGCCGACGACCAGTAGCTGGGCCGCGCCGCTCATCGTCGTTCCCCGAGCCGCTCCACGGCTGCCACCACGACATCCCAGAACCGTGGGGCGTCGAGCTCCAGCGCCACCTTGGCGTTCGGGGTGAGGCCGCGCACGCCGAAACGATCGCAGACCGTCGCGCCCCGCGTATGGGTCCCGCGCAGCTCGACGGCGACGTGCGCGTCCTCGCAGCGCACCAGCGTCGGGTCGATCACGCGCGCGACGGGGACAGGGTCGTGCACGGGCGGCGCGGGCAGGTCCCAGAGGTCGCGGTAGCGGTCGCGAAAGAAGCCGAGCAGCTCCACCACGGTGTCGGCCAGCGGCGTGCCGAGCGCTCGCAGCCGGTCGAGCACGGTATCCGTGGCCAGCGCCTGATGGGTCACGTTGAGCCCGCACATCGTGACGGGCAGCCCGCTGGAGAAGACCACGTCCGCCGCCTCGGGATCGGCGTAGACGTTGAACTCCGCCAGCGGCTCCACGTTCCCGACGTCCGCCGAGCCGCCCATCAGCACGATCTCGCCGATGCGCCCGGTCACGCCGGGGTGCGTCCGGAGCAGCAGGGCGACGTTCGTGAGCGGCCCGGTCGGCACGAGCGTGATCGGCTCCGCGCTCTCGCGCAGCAGCCGCGCCATCAGCTCCACGCCGTGCTCGCCCGCCAGGGGCACGCCGTCCGGCTCGGGCAGCTCGGCCCCGTCGAGGCCCGACTCGCCGTGCACGTGCGCGGCGGTGCGCAGGCTCCCGACCAGCGGCCCGGGCGCGCCGGCGGCGATCGGCACGTCGCGGATGCCGGCCATTGAGCAGATCGCGCGGGCGTTGGCCGTGGTCTGCTCGAGCGTGCCGTTGCCGGCCACCGTGGTGATCGCGAGCAGGTCGATCCGCGGGTCGGCGGCCGCGAGGATGATCGCGACCATGTCGTCGTGCCCAGGGTCGCAGTCCAGGATCGTCGGGACGGCGGTGTCCGGAGGCGTCATCGCACGAAGGGCTTCCCATCCGCGGCCGGCGGACGGACCCGTCCGACCAGGCCGGCCACGGCCAGGATCGTGACCAGGTACGGGAACATCTGCAAGAGCTGGGTGGGAATCGGCGAGCCGATGATCGAGAGGGTGCTCTGCACGGCGTCGGCGAAGCCGAACAGCAGCGCGGCCACCAGCGCCCCGCCGGGGTTCCAGCCACCGAAGATCAGCACGGCTAGCGCGATGAAGCCTTTGCCGGAGGAGATGTTGGGTCCGAACGCTCCGACCGAGCCGATCGTGAGGTACACGCCTCCGATCCCGGCCGCGAGCCCCCCGACGATCACGTTCCAGTAGCGGATCTTGAGGACGCTCACGCCGGCGCTGTCCGCGGCCTCGGGACTCTCGCCCACGGCCAGCGTGCGCAGCCCCCAGCGCGTGTGGCGAAGGGTTACGTGCACCGCCACCAGCAGCGCCACGGCCAGGTACGGAATCACCGTCTGGTCGAACAGCGCCGGGCCGACGATCGGTAGCTCCGCCAGCCCCGGCACCGTAAGGCTGTCGAACGTGTCGGGCAGGGCCAGCGAGTCCTGGTTGGGGATCACCACGCGGCTGAACAGGAATCCCGTCAGCCCGAGCACGAGCAGGTTGAGGACGATTCCGACGATCACCTGATCGGCCAGGAAGCGGATCGCCAGCAGGGCGAGCATGGCGCCGATCAGGCCGCCGGCCAGCGAGCCGGCGACGAGCCCCACCCACACACCCGCCAGGCTGGCCGCGACCGAGGCGGCGAACGCGCCGAGCAGGAACTGGCCTTCGATCGCCACGTTGATCACGCCGGAGCGCTCGCTCAGGAGGCCGGCCAGCGCGCCGAGCAGCAGCGGCAGCGCGCCCGTGACCGTGGCGGCGGCCAGGCTCGAGACGTTGATCGTGCTGCCGCCGGCGGCCCAGCACAGGAAGGCGACGGTGGCCGCCGCCGTGGCGGCCGCGACGGCGGGAAGCGGGTAGCGGCGCCCGCGCAGCGCGTACGCTCCGTAGGCGCCGATGGCCAGCACCACCGCCCCGCAGGCGAGCGTCGCAGCGCGCACCGGCACCACGATTTCCCCCAGCTGGAGGCTTGAAGTGACGGCTGAGAGCTGAAAGCCGGTGTCGAGCTCGGCGTTGCCGCTCGAGCCCAGGCCGGCGACGATCACGAGGCCGAGCCCGATCAGAAGCAGCGCGCCCGGCTTGACCCGGACCGTCCCGGCGAGGCGCCACGCGGTCCACGCCGGCGTGCTCACGACGACCAGCCGCGGCTCATGGCCGAGACCGTGGCCGGGCCCTCCGAGCGCAGCCGGAACACGGCCCGCACCATCATCGGGGCGGCGATGAACAGCACGATCAGTGCCTGGATCACCGTCACGAGGTCGACCGGCGTGCCCGTGGAGGCCTGCATCTGGATGCCACCGGCCTGGAGCCCGCCGAACAGGAAGCTGGCCGCGACCGTGCCCTTCACGGTTGCCCGTCCGAGCAGCGCGACGCTGAGCCCGGCGAAGCCGAGCGTGCTGGCCGTGCCCGGCGTGAGCGTGAACTCCGTGCCGAGCATCGTGGCGGCGCCGGCGAGCCCGGCCACGCCGCCCGCCAGCGCCATCGCGATCACATAGGCGCGGCCCACCGATATCCCGGCGGTGCGGGCGGCATCGAGGTTGTCCCCGACGGCGCGCAACCGGAAGCCGACGGTGGTGCGCGACAGCAGCCACCCGAGGCCGCCGGCCACCGCGAGCGCCATGAGGATCCCCGCGTGGAGCCGCAGGTCGCCGCCCAGCAGCGACGGGAAGCGTGCGTCGGGGCGCACCAGCGGGCTGATCGGATCGGTCCTGCCGGGGCGCTGGAAGGCCTCGAGCGCCAGCAGGTACACGATCAGGATCGTGGCTACGTAGTTGAGCATGATCGTGGTGATCACCTCGTGGGCGCCCGTCTGGGCCTTGAGCCAACCGGGCACGAAGCCCCAGGCCGCCCCGGCGACGAAGCCCGCCGCCACCGCCGCCACCAGGTGGATCCCGGGTGGCAGGTCGAAGTGGAAGCCGACGAACCCGGCTCCCGCCGCACCGAGGATCACCTGTCCCTGGCCGCCGATGTTGAACAGGCCGGCGCGGAACGCGAGCGTCACGGCCAGGCCGCTCAGCATCAGCGGCCCGGCTGCCACGAGCGTCTCGGACAGCGGCGAGACGACCTCGCGCAGCGAGTCGCCCTGCGGGTTCAGCGTGGCGCCCTTCAGCATGGCGCCATAGGCGTCGGCCACCGTCGCCACCTCGGCCGACGCCGCGATGATCACCGCGCCGACGGCGAACGCGAGCAGCACGGCGAGCACCGTGACCGTGACCTCGCCGCGGCGGGTCACGCCGCCGCCCTGGCCGCCGCCCCCGCCATCATCAGCCCGAGCTGGGCGCGCGAGACGCCGGGCTGCACGGTCCCGACGATCCTCCCCTCGCACATCACCGCGATGCGGTCCGCGAGCGTGACGATCTCGTCCAGGTCGGAGGAGACGAGCACCACCGCGGTCCCGTCGCCGCTTGCGTCGAACAGGCGGCGGTAGACGAACTCGACCGAGCCCACGTCCAGGCCGCGCGTCGGCTCCACCGCCACCAGCAGCCGCAGCGAGCGAGTGAGCTCGCGCGCGAGCACGACCTTCTGCGCGTTGCCGCCGGACAGCGCGCTCGCCGGGGTTTCGGGCGTGGCGGCGCGGACGTCGAACTCGCGCATCAGCTCCTCGCCGTGGCGCTTGATCTCGCCCGGTCGGAGGCGTCCACGGGTGGAGAACCGGGGCTGGTCGTGCGTGTCGAGAATCAGGTTCTCGGTGACCGAGAAGTCGCCCACCAGCCCGTTCAGCCGGCGATCCTCGGGGATGTAGCCCACGCCCGCCGCCAGCACCTCGCGGGGTGAGAGCCCGGTCAGGTCGACGTCGCCGAGAGCGACCGTGCCGGCGGTCGGGCGGCGGTGGCCGAGCAGCATCTGGACCAGCTCCGACTGGCCGTTCCCCTGCACCCCCGCGAGTCCGAGGATCTCGCCCTCGCGGACGGTCAGCTCGACCTCGTCGAGGAGCCGGCGGCCGTCCTCGTCGTCGAGCGACGCGGCCCGGACGCGCAGCGCCGCCGGCCCCAGCGTGGAGGGGGGCTTCGACACGCGCAGCTGTATCGGCCGCCCGACCATCATCGAAGCAAGCTCGGCCTCGCCGGCGTCGGGGCCGGCCCGGCCCACCAGCTTCCCGCGGCGGATCACCGTGATTCGGTCGGCCACGGCCCGCACCTCGGGCAGCTTGTGGCTGATGAAGATCACGGAGTTGCCGCCGTCGCGCAGCTCGCGCATGACGTCGAACAGGCGCTGCGCCTCCTGCGGCGTCAGCACGGCCGTCGGCTCGTCGAGGATGAGCAGGCGCGCGTCACGGCGCAGGGCCTTCATGATCTCCACCCGCTGCTGGAGCCCGACGGGTAGGTCGCCCACGATCGCGTCCGCGCTCACCTCGAGCCCGTACCGCTCGGCGAGCCGGTCGACGTCGGCGTGGGCCCGCTCCCGGCGAAGCCAGCCGAGCCGGCCCGCCTGCTCGTAGCCGAGCATGACGTTCTCGGCCACCGTCAGGGTGGGCACCAGGGTGAAGTGCTGGTGCACCATCCCGATGCCCGCCTCGATCGCCGCCCGCGGGCTTGGGAACCGCACCTGCCGACCGTCGAGGCGGATCTCGCCCGCGTCGGGCTGGATCGCCCCGAACAGCAGGTTCATCAAGGTGGACTTCCCGGCGCCGTTCTCGCCCAGGAGGCAGTGGATCTCGCCCCGCTCGACGGTCAGGTCGATCGCGTCGTTGGCGACGACCGCCCCGAAGCGCTTGGTGACGTTGCTCAGCTCGAGCTTCACGCTCCGCTCGGGGTCGCCTCCGAGCGGACCTCGATCTCCCCGTCGATGATCTGCTGCGTGACCTCCTCGACCTCCTGGGCGAGCTCCGGCGGGACGTCGTCCTCGAACTCGTGGAACGGCGCCAGTCCGACGCCTTCGTTCTCCAGCGTCCCGACGTAGGTCCCGCTCTCGAACTCGCCCGCCGCCGCCTCCTCGACCACGCCCTGCGTGGCCACGGCCACGTTCTTGAGGACGCTGGTCAGCAGGATGTCGCAGATCGCCGGGCGCTCCTCGCACCCGTCGGTGTTGGGCCAGATCATCTTCACGTTGCCGCCGCCGCTGTCCTGGATGGCCGCCGCGGCGCCGAGGTCGGGCAGCGAGCCGAGGCCGAAGATCACGTCCGCGCCCTGGTCCATGAAGCCGCGCGCGATCTGCGCTCCCTTGGCCTGGTCGGTGAAGTTGCCGACGAAGGTCCCCTCCTGCTCGTCCTTGCTCCAGCCGAGCACCCGGACGTCGGCGTCGTGCTCCTGGTTGTAGTGCTCGACGCCGTCGACATAGCCGTCCATGAACAGCGTGACGGGC
The DNA here is from genome assembly GCA_050693815.1 of Thermoleophilaceae bacterium. Classification (GTDB taxonomy): domain Bacteria; phylum Actinomycetota; class Thermoleophilia; order Solirubrobacterales; family Thermoleophilaceae; genus JACVRW01. Next base: position 9,306 of record JBOGXS010000017.1, read on the forward strand.
GGGATCTTGACCCCGCCGTAGGTGGCCACGACCCCCGACTCGCTCATCCCCGCCGCCAGGTAGCCGCCGAGGAAGGCGGCCTGGCCCGAGTCGAAGACCAGGCCGCGCACGTTGGGGATCGGCGGGTCGTAGGAGACGTCGACGATCGCGAAGTCCTTGTTGGGCGTCCGCTCGGCCACGGTCTTGGTCGCGTCGGTCATCGCGAAGCTCGTAGTGACGATGATGCGGCAGGGCTGCTTGGTGAACGCCTCAGTGGCCGACAGGTAGTCGGCCTCCTGGTCGGCCTGCACGTACTGGGCCTCCAGCCCGCTCGCCTCGGCGCCGGCCTGCACGCCCTCCCAGGCGGACTGGTTGAAGCCGCCGTCGTTGATGCCGGACCCGGTGACGACGAGGCAGGCCTTGCGGCCGCCCTCGCCGGAGGAGCCGCTGCTCCCCGGGGCCGGGGCCTGGGCGCCCTCGTCCTGGACGGGCTCGCCGTCGTCTCCGCAGCCGGCCGCCAGCACCACGAGGATCGCGGCCACGGCAGGTCCCAGTCGAGCCCTCATACCATCCTCCTCCTTGGAAAGACGGCGAGCCTATGAGCGGCCCCCTCCGATCGCACCCTGCGCACGTAGCATCCGCCTGGGGGTTGCTCCTCCGGGCGTCGGTATGACAAGGTCGATCGGGCGTGCGCGAGATCTTGCGAGCTGCCAGGGACCGGGACGCCGATGTGGTCGCGTGGCTCGAGGTCATCGAGCAGTTCGACCACGCCGTCGCCGCCGGGGCGTCGGTCGAGGAGCTGGTGCGGCTCGCCGCCGACATGACCGGCCTGGCCGTCGGGGTCCGGGACAAGTGGAATCGCGTGCAGGTCGAGGTGGCGCGCGGGACGCTGCGCACGCTCGACGCCGGCGACGCGGACTTCGTGAGCATCGCGACGGAGGGGCGCCCGCGGGGCCGCGGGGCGCTGGCAGTCGACACGCCGCGCGGGCCGGCCCTGTCCGCACCGATCGTGGTGGGCTCCGGCGCGGCCGGCTTCGCTTGGGTGCTCTCGCCCACCGGCGCCGCCTGGAAGCCAGGGCATCACCTCGTGGTCGAGCGGCTCGCCGGCGCGGTCGCCGCGCGCCTGCTCGAGGCGCGTAGGCCGCGCCCGGACGGCTTCGATCCCGCCGCGGTCGAGCGGCTGCTGTGCGTGGAGCTGGGCAACGACGACCTGGCCCGGGCCTCGCGCCAGGCGAAGCTCAGCCTCAGCGACCGTTACGTCGCGATTGCCCTCGCCCAGGTCCCGGTGGACTCCGTCCCGCTCGAGACGCTCGCCGCGATCGCCCAGCAGGCGATCGCCGAGCGCGAGATCGCCGCTCGGGGCGCGGTGATCGGCCGTCACGGCGCCGTGGTGGCGCGCGCCGGCTCGAGTCTCGAGGCCGTGCTCGGCGACCTCGCGGGTGGCTCCGACCGGCTCGGCTTCGAGATCCGCATCGGGGTCGGCGACGTGCATGGCCTGAGCGGGCTGCCGGCCTCCTGGAGGCACGCCGAGGAGGCGCTGGTGCTAGCCGACCTGCTCGCCGTGGGGAGCGATCCCGCCTACTTCGACCGGCTGGGCGTCCTGCACCTGCTGGCCCAGATCCCGGCCGAGCACGTGCTCGCGTCCGAGCCGTTCCGGCGCCTGACCGACTCGCTCCAGGAGCATGGCAGCCCCTCGGACGTCGAGGTGCTGGAGGCATACCTGGAGGAGGGCACCCTGCGCCGGGCCGGCGACCGCGTGCTGCTCCACCACACGACGGTGCAGCATCGGCTCAAGAGCCTGGCCGAGCGCCTGCAGGTCGACCTGCACGACCCGGCCACCCGATTCCAGGTCCAGCTCGCGCTGAAGCTGCTCGGGATCTCGCGGGCCAAGGCCGCAGCGGCAGGCGCCGCGCGCGAGTAGGGCGCAAAGCCTACGGGCGGAGGAGCGTCCTCCGGCGCGTTGCTACGAGCGCAGGTGCCCTCGCGCGAAGCAGGCGTCATGCTCGCACCGGTGCCCGCCGACGTAGTCCAGGAGAGCAGCGCCCAGGGCGAGCCGTCGTTTACTACCAGGGTGCGGGCTCCAGACGGGGTGGAGCTCGCCACCGACGTCTACCTGCCTGCCCGGAGCGCTCCCGGCGGCGCGCCGGCCGTGCTGATGCGGACCCCCTACGGGCGCGGCGGCGAGATCGACGCCGTGGCCGACACGGCGAGGCTGCTGGGCGAGTGCGGCATCGCCGTGGTCGGGCAGGACGTGCGCGGCAAGTTCGACTCCGGCGGCGAGCGGCAGCCGTTCTTGCACGAGGTGGCCGACGGCCACGCGACGGCCGAGTGGATCTCCGGGCAGCCCTGGTCGAACGGCGCAGTGGTGCCGCTCGGCGCGTCCTACACCGGGTTCGCGGCCTGGGCGGTGGCCGCGTCGGGGCATCCGGCCGTGCGCGGGGCCGTCGTGCGCATGACCACCTGCCACATCCCGGACGAGTGGCTGTACCGGCAGGGGCTGTTTCGCCTGCAGATGAACGCCCCCTGGGCCCTGTTCGCCTGGAGCGGCCCGGAGCTGAACGAGGGCGAGCCGGACTGGGCGGTGCGGCCGCTGAGCGCCGCGCTGCCCGACCCCGCGGCGGGCGAGCACCTGCGCCACTGGCTGGCGAACCCGCCGGAGTCCCCGTGGTGGGACCGGCACGGGCTGGGATCGGCGTCGCCACTGAGCGGCCGGGTGCGGGTGCCGGTGCTCCATTGGGGCGGCTGGTGGGACCTGCTCAGCCGCGGCCAGATCCGGGAGTGGGACGTGCTCGGGCGGGCCGGCGCCCCGGATCAGCGCCTGGTCATGGGCGCCACCGATCACGACTTCCACCCGTTCGTCGACGTGATGGCGGGGGTGACGAGGCCGGCCGGCGCGCGGCGCGCGCCGGTCGAGGCCGAGCTCGCGCCGACGATGGACTTCCTGACCGCGGTGTGCGCGGGCGGGCGGCCCGGGAATGGTGCGGTGCGCTTCGAGCTCACGCACGCGGGCTGGCGCGAGGACGCGGGGTGGCCGCCCGCCGGCTGCCACCCGGTGAGGCTCTACCTGGCCGACGGCGCACACGCGGGGTACGGGCCGGAGGGCGGGTCGCTGACCCACCACCCCGACGGCGTTCCGGCGACGGTCCGCTGGAGCCAGGATCCCGCCGATCTGGTGCCGAGCCTGGAGACGTTCGTGTGGGGCACGCTCGCCAACGACTACCCGGACGAGCGCGACGCGCAGGTGCGCGACGACGTCGTGACCTTCACGGGCCAGCCGGCGACCGAGCCGCTCGACGTGGTGGGCCCGCTGCGACTGCGGCTCGCAGTGCAGGCGTCCTCCGGCCGCGCCCAGCTCGCGGCCACAGTGTGCGACGTGATGCCCGACGGTCGCGCCCTCCGGATCGCCGAGGGCGGCTGCCTCGTGCGCGACGCCCGGGAGCGACAGACGGTCGACGTCGACCTCGGCCCGGCCGCCTACCGGCTGCGCGAGGGCCACCGCCTGCGGGTGGCCGTCGCCGCGAGCTCCTTCCCGCGCTACCTGTGGTACCCGGGCGACGGGCTGGATCCGTGGACGGCGCTGAACGGGCCGCCCGTGGAGCGCAGCCTCGAGCTCGGCGACGCCTCCCACCTGGAGGTTCGCGTCCTGGATTAGGGCCCGTAGCTCAACGACTTGTGTCGCTACGGACCCGTAGGGCAAGATCCCCGACATTCATGCGCGAGGTCCTGCGTGTCACCCGCGACCGGGACGCCGAGGCGGCCCGGTGGCTCGAGATCATCGACCTGTTCGACGGCGCGAGCGCGGGCCGCGGCTCGGTCCTGGATCTCACGCGCGCCGCCGCCCAGGCCACCGGCCTGACCGCGGGGGTCCGCGACGAGTGGAACGGGATCCAGGCGCAGGTCGCGGGGGAGGAGGAGGTCACCCACCCGGAGGTGGGCAGCGCGATCTCGCGCTCGGCCGTGGCTCGGCGCCTGCGCGGGCGCACGGCCGCCGCACTGGGGCCGGCGCTGTCGGCCTCGATCGAGGTGGGCGCCGGGCGGGTCGGGGTGGCCTGGCTGCTAGGCGCCGGCGCCTGGCGGCCGCTCGACTACCTGG
>JBOGXS010000018.1:0-9242 GCA_050693815.1 Thermoleophilaceae bacterium
CCACCAAGGGGCGACCGCCGACCGCGCTCGCGGTGCGCTTCCTGCTCGCCTGCCGCGCCGGCCACCACGACGACTTCCCCTGGATCGAGTACGCGCACGGGCGCCGGCCCGAGGGTGTGTGCGACAAGCCGCAGCTCCAGCTCAACGAGCTGGGCGCGGGCGGACAGGCCGCCGAGATCGAGGCGCGCTGCCGCAACTGCCAGGCGAACCGGCGCATGTCGGAGGCCTTCGGGCCGGAGGCTGGTCAGCACCTGCCGCGCTGCCGCGGGCGCCATCCGCACCTCGGGACCGCCTCCGGCGACTGCGATCAGGAGGTGCGCACGATCCTGCTCGGCGCCTCGAACGCCTGGTTCCCGGCGACGCTGACCGCGCTCTCTGTGCCGAGCCAGGCCGGCGTGCTCGAGCAGCTCGTGGAGGACCGTTGGGCGCTGCTCGAGCCGGTCACGAGTGAGGAGGTGCTCGGGTACGCGCTGAATGCGCAGACGGAGCTGGCGAAGCTGCGGGAGTTCGACGCAGAGGACGTCTGGAAGGTGATCGAGGCGCGCCGGGCCGGGGGCGGCGGCGATGATGAGGACGAGTCGGCCGACCTGCTTCGCCCGGAGTGGGAGGTGCTCACCGACCCTTCGGCCGCTCCCTCCTCCGAGGACTTCAGGCTCGCGGAGAGGGCCGTGCCCTCGGCCTTCTCGGGGGCGATCGAGCAGGTGGTGCTCGCAGACCGGCTGCGCGAGGTCGTAGCGCTTGTCGGCTTCACGCGCGTCGACGCCCCGGATGAGACCGACCCGGAGGGTGGGCGCACCCCACGGGCGCCGATCGCCAGAGGCGCGCCCGGCTGGGTTCCCTGCACCGAGGTGCGCGGAGAGGGCATCTTCCTGCGCTTCCCCGAGGAGCGGGTCGCCGAGTGGGAGCAGCGCTACGGGGCGAGCGAGCGGGTGTCGATGCTGGCCGACGCCCACCACCGCTGGCGGGTGCGGCGCAACCTCGACCCGACGCTCGGGCTCCCCGCCCCGCGCTATCTCATGCTCCACACCCTCGCCCATGCGCTGATCCGGGAGCTCGCGCTCGAGTGCGGCTACGGCGCGGCCTCGATCCGCGAGCGCATCTACGCCGACGTGGAGGCCGGTGATCCGATGGCGGGGATCCTGCTCTACACCGCCGCCCCCGACAGCGAGGGCACCCTCGGCGGGCTGGTGTCCCTCGGCGAGCCCGATCAGCTCGGCCGTCTGCTCAGCCAGGCCCTCGAGCGAGCCGCGCTCTGCAGCTCCGATCCGCTCTGCTCCGAGCACGATCCTCGCGACGACGGGTCGGTCCACGGCGCGGCCTGCCACGCCTGCCAATTCTCCGCCGAGACCTCGTGCGAGCAGGGAAACCGCTTCCTCGACCGCGCCGCGATCGTCGGGACCTTCGCCACGCCGGACCTTGGCTACTTCGCCTGATGCCAAGATCGCCGAGGCGATCGCCGAGGCCGTGCGGACGCTCCCTGACGCCCAGCTCGGCGCGCTCGCGGACGCGTTAGAGCCCCACGCGTCGGCTGGTGCCGCCAAGGCCGGCGGGGTTGCCGGCGTGGTCTCCACGCCCGCCTTCACGGCGCGTGCCGTTCGACTGATCGACGCCTGGGGTCGCCAGCAGGGTCTGGACGGGGCAGCGATAGCGACGGCGCTCCGTGCGGCGGGGCTCGCCGCGGCGGGTGAGCGCGAACTTGAGCACGTTGAGGTTGTGTGGACGGGGCCGGCGCCCCCCGGGGTCCCCGTACGCCTCACGAGCGCGGTCATTGCCGACGTGGCCGCCGGGGCGCGCTCGGACCTGCTGCTGATGAGCTACGCGGCGTACAAGGTCCCCGCGGTCGTCGCCGCGATCGAGGCAGCGTGCGAGCGCGGAGTCGTGGTCGACCTGGTGCTTGAGAGCGGGACGGCGAGCGGCGGCAAGCTCCGCTTCGACGCATTCAAGGCCTTCGGCGACGTCGCCGAGCGCGTGCGCCTCTGGGAGTGGCCGCTCGACCGCAGGCCGAAGCTCGAGAAGGGCCACGCCGTCCTGCACGCGAAGGCGGCGCTGGCCGACGAGGACACCGCGTTCGTGACAAGCGCCAACCTCACCGGACTTGGCCTCGACGAGAACATCGAGCTAGGCCTGCTCGTGCGCGGCGGTCCGACGCCGCGCCGGATCGCGCGGTACGTGCGGGGGCTGATGGCCGAGGGGGTCCTCGCCCGGGCGTGAGGAGGTGAGCAGGCGTCATCGTCCGTCTTCCCGCTGCGCTACACCTCGAGCATGGACGGAACGATCATCGGCAGCTCTTGTGAGAGGAGGTGAGGAGACAGATGGCCCGGAACAAGCCGCATGGAGACAACCGCCGCCAGGGTGCCGTGCGCAGCCGTTCGCAGGTACGCAACCCGAAGACCGGCAACTGGACGAAGCGCGACACCGACACCGGCCGGTTCATGGATCAGAAGACGAACGGCGGCCGCTTCAAGGGCGTGCGCCGCGAGAAGTAGCGCCGCTGTCCGCCGGGATTCACCTCGCGGCTCGTATCGTGTGGAGGTCGCCGATCCGAGCTCCGCGGGCGTTTCTTGAGAGCTTCAAGCTGCTAGAGGCGCAGCGGCCCGACTTCGATCGGGTCCAGCTGGTGTCCGCCCTTGAAGCGGCGCTGGAAAAAGCAGGCCACGCGCGGCTTGTCCGGGCCACCGGCGAGGAGGGTTCATCAGACCAGCTCGGCGGGCTGTTCGTGCCGGTGCTGTTCTGGGGCCTCGGATCCTCGGCTGGCATCGCACTGGAGACTTCTCTGCTGGCTTGGCTCGGGCTGAGTGCTGGCATCGCGATCGCGTACGGGGTGCTGGCCGCAGCGGCACCAAAGGCGGCGGAGCCGGTCGCGGTGATGTTGATGCTGGCCTGGGTCGCAGTCGCCGTCGTACTCGGTATGACAGATCCGGGTTCTCTCCTCTGGACATACGGAATCCCGATCACGGGTGCGCTGGCGGTGGCCTTTGCGCTCCGCACCCTGCGGCTGCGCGAGGCACGCGATGTAGCGCTGGCTTTGGCCGGGGTAGCCCGCTCCGCTCCCTACGTGGCTCCGGTGGTCTTGCTAGCCGTGCTGTTGCCCGCCATGACTGCCGACGTCTGGCACCTCGCGGCCGACATCGAACCGAGCAACCTGGTGGGAGCCGCTTTGCTCTCCGTCGGGGTGCTGCTGCTATTGGTCGGTCGTCAACTGCGTCGCGAGCTCGAGCCGGCCCTTGCCGCTCGCTGCAGATCGCTCGCCGCCCGAGCCACGGCAGCGGATCTAACCCGAGACGCGCTGAGCGCCGCAGTGGACGGAGATACCGCCAGGATCGTCCAGGAGCTGCCGGCCGAGAGGCTCGTCGAGGCTTGGCCTACCTCAGGCGAGGAGTACGCCCCATACCTCGTCGCGGCCGAAGGCCGCGCCCTGCGGCGACCTCTGACCGCCCGCCTCCTGATTACCGCCGCGCTCATCGGGGTCCCGCTCGCCGCCTACATCTATGCCCTGCTGGCGGTGACGGTCCCTACCGGCGTGGCGGCGGACTGGGCCCGCTCGCCAATCCAGTCCCATGAAGTCAGCTTGGCGGGCATCGAGCTCGGCCTCCCGGGTGACGTCTATGTGGCCATGGCGGTCCTGCTCGGCGTCTTCGCCACCGCCATCTTCTTGGCCTTTGCGCTGACCGAGGAGCGCATTGCAGCTGCTCTGACCGAAGCGCTGTTGCGTGAGCCGATCGACCACTTCCTGTTGCTGGCGCTCCCCTTCGTCTCCTTGCTGGAGTGGGGGCTGGAGAATCAGGAGCGCCTTCAGTCCGCGGACGACGAAGACCCGGAGGGTTCCGGAGAACCGTCAGAACCAGGTAACGGAGAAGTCAGCAGGTGAGACCACTCGTCTCGCCGCTCGAACAACGGCAAGTCGACCCGCCAGCCGTCATCCTCCGAAACCAGCGGCAGCGCGTCGATCATGGTGGCCGGCGTGGGCTTCGTGACCGCCCGCGGGAGCGTCGGTGCGTCAGCCATCACTCGGGCCGCCACGGCGTCGAGCGGCGTCAGGGCGTAGATGGTGGTCCCGACTCCGGCGTTCGGCTGCACCAGGTGCGAGCCCGCCGTCTGCCACGCGGCCAGTAGATCCTCCGGGAGGCGGCCCGCGCGCGAGCCTTCTGACGAAGTGGCGAATACCCCTTGTGCGTCCCCAAGATCGAGCGCCTTGTGGAAGTCGAAGGCCGTCTCCACGGCTGGGTGAAAGGGCTGCCCCGGCGGAGGATCGAGGGTGCGAGAAGCCCCTGGGGAGTCCCGCTGCAACGACTCGGCCCAGGAGCGTCGGATCAGCGGCACGTCGTAGCGGCCCTCCCGCATCAGTAGCCCTCGGTCGAGGCTCAACAACTGGCCCGACTCGATCGACTGCACCACTGCGGTCAAGCCGGTTTCCCACAGCCGAGCCACGTCATTGACCGAAAGCAGCTCGTCGTGGGACGCGGGAAAATCTTCCGACACGGCGCGAACGTAGCAGCGTCGTGGCGTGGACCCCACAGGCGCATTACCAGCGGACGTCGACCTGGTAGCCGGAGCGCCCGGAGCAGCGGTAGCCGTGCTTATCCTTGTGCGGGTTGAGGCGGGTGCCGGGCCGCTTGCGCCGGAAGTGCTTGCCGCACAGCGGGCACTCGACCACGTAGGTCGGACCACTGGCCGTCGATCTCGTCCTCCTCGGGCGCCGCGACACGCTCGGCCGCCGGGTTGTCGGAGGGGCCGACAGCGGCCCGGCCGACGAGAATTCGATCGCGTAGGCGGGGGTAAAGGGACGATTTGTGGCTCGCGCGCTCTGGATGCGATCAACCCGGTAGGAGCGGTGCTCCTGCGTATCGGCGCGGAGGGCGTGAAGCACCAGATTCCCGTCGCGGGTGCGGCGCAGCGAGTACGGCTCGATCACCCGGGTGCTGCCCTGGTACCCGAGCTCCACGCAGAGCCGGTTGACCGCCGCGAAGCGGATCTCCTCCAGCGGCACCCCGACGCGCCACATCGTGGCCGTCGGCGGAGGCGTCCAGGCTCTGTCCTCGTCGCGGCCGGCCGCCATCGGCTCGAGCGGTTCCTCGACAGCGCGGCCCTCGAGCCAGTCGAACAGCGCCGCCAGCTCGCCCCAGAACTGCCCGAACGGTGGAAGCGCGGGGAGCTGGTGGCCGAGCATGTTCTCCCACTCGGACTCGAGCTCCACGATGAACTCCGACGCCTCGATCGAAGCGAAGCTCGGGACAGAGACGCCCTTGCTCTCGCATTTCTCGATCAGGGCTGCGCGGATCTCCTCGCCGCGCAGCCGCAGGTCGGGACGGCGGTAGAGGTTCACGATGTCGTACAGGTCGCGCGGACGCGAGCGCTCGCCCATCGCCCGCAGCTTCTCGGCGAACAGCTCCTCGAACGAGTAGCAGCGCACCTCGGCCGGCGCCGGGAGGGCGTCGTCATAGGGGTGGGCGATGGGGCGCATGACCGTTCCGCGCGCCAGCACCTCGTCCCTCGTCAGATCCAGCTTCACGCTGGCCGCGCCGGGTGCGGCTCGCGGGCCGCGGTAGTAGACGCGACCCTCGGTAGATCCCTCCGAGCGGCGCGAGCGAAAGCGCGGCTCCATCACGGAGAAGTCGATGCCGGACTCGTCGGTCACGCGCTCCAGCACGCGCACCAAGGCGGGCGCGACCTCGTCGGGGCGGACCGGACCGTCGGGCAGCACCGTGAAATCGAGGTCCTCCGAGAAGCGGTAGGTCTCGATGTAGCACTTCTTCAGGCAGGTGCCGCCCTTGAACACCCAGCTCTTGCCGAGCTCGGGATCGGCAGCGATCCCCCACAGGAGCCATCCGAGCACGTAGTCCTTCTCGACGACGTCTTCGCGCAGTCCCCATTCGCGGACCCGCTCATCGATCGCCGCCCGGCCGATCACGTGCGCCCTACTCCGGGGAGAGCTTGGCGTTCACGCGCAGGCTCCAGCGCCGCGTGATCTTCCCCTTGCTGTCAATCGAGGGATCGAGCGGCGAGATTCCCGCGCTCTTGCGCTTGAAGCACACCTCGATCAGCTCGGCCGCGTCGATCCTGAGTGCCTCGAGCAGATACCCGAGCCGCTTGAACACCGTGCGGTTGCCGAGCCGCTCGACATAGGCGAGGAGCCGATCGTCGTTTCGGTGCTCACCCGCGAAGTACTCGGCGATGACATCGGCGACGTGGCGGATTCCGCCCCCGATTGCGGGGTCGTCGAGGAGGTCCACGATCGTTCGCGACGGATCGGAGACATCGACTCGCTCGCGGCCCCGCCAGACCGGTCGCGTACCGAACAAGGCATTGGGCTGACGCACGACCACATGGAACTCGGCGCCCTGGAGCCGCACTGCAGAGCGCCGCTGGGGCCGAGCAGTCACTACGACCAGCTCCCGGAAGAGCTGCTCCGTCAACCCCCAGTGCTCGCACGCGCTCCAACCGCCGATGTAGCACGGCTCGAACACATGAGCGGCCACCAGCCACGGATCGGCGCGCCACTCGCTGGGGCTTGTGGCGTCTAGCGGAACCGGAACGTAGAGACCCCGCCGTACCCGTGCGAGCCAACCCCGTGACGCGAGGTACCCGATGATCCGCGATGCCGTCGCGCGGTCGACGGCGAGCGCGCGCGCGGCGTCCGCGGCGGTGAAGGGTCCGTCAAACGCGCGGCTGAGCGCGGCGAGGCGGGAGCGGTAAGTGGGGCCGATTCCGCCAGTGGCGTGGTTCGGGGGTCTGAAGGTGGTGGTAGCGGGGGGCGACATCATAAGCGCGCAAGTAAGGGCGGAACTAGGATTACTACAGTTTCAATATACCAGACGCCGGCAAGTCGCTATATCAACCCTGTAGAAATGAGGACAAGAGCATGATAACTGCGGTGAGCATGTATCAGGCAGGGTCACCGGAGGTCGCGCGCGGGGATCGAACGGATCAGATGCGGTTCACCGCGACCATTTCGACCGGCACGGCGCGGTCGCTAACGGGAGCGAATCGTTCCCCCGCTACGCGCCAGTTGGACGCCTGCCAGGGCGTCCTCGACTTCGTTCGGCACACGATGGACAACTGGGGCACCCTCGGAGGGCGGCCCCCGGAGCCCGACGCGGACATCCTCATCCTGACCATCTTCGCCCGGTCCACGCGGACCTACGAGGCGGTCGTCAAGCACCTTGGCAACAAGGGCTTCGGTGAGCAGGGCGCGATGCTCAACCGCAGCCTCTTCGAGGACATGGTGGACGCCCACTGGGTCTCGCTGAACCCGGAGCTCGCAGTCGAGCGCATGGACCAGCACGACCGCTGGAGCCAGGTCCTACGCGCGCGCGTGCACCGGCAGTTCCCCGAGTTCCTCGGCGACGACGACCCGCCGGTCAAGGAACCCAGCGACGAAGAAGACAAGCTCTACAGGCAGCTCTTCGGGGCGTGGGGCAGCGGCTCGTGGACCGGCGTGAACATGCACGAGCGCGTCAAGGAGATAGAGCCGTGCTGGACGGAAGAGCTCGGCAGGCGACACCTACGGTTCGTGCACGCGTGGGCCCACCGGCTCCACAACGAAACCCTGCACCTCTCGGCGTACTCGCTCGGTCGCGTCTCCAACGCACCGAAGTTGACCGACGAAGGTGCCCCGCACTTCACGTTCGGTGCTTCCGCTGCGATGTTGACGGAGACGCTATTCAGCGCGTTCTGGGCCTACAGCCAGACGTTCAGCCTGGTGTACGACACCTTCGAACTCGACGTCGGAAGGCGCTTCGACGAGGAGCACCGCCGGAAGGTGATGCGCGAGTTCTTACCGCTGAGCGAAGAGCAATTGAAGGGCGTCGGCCGCAACGACCCGTGCCCCTGCGGGAGCGGCCTGAAGTACAAGAAGTGCCACGCGGCGGTCTAGGAGGTCGTGCACGCCGGCGCCTAAGGGTCCGGTATGGGTCCTACTGCGCCCCTACCGTCGCCGCGTGAGTACCTCGACGACGACGCGCCCGCGCCAACACCGCGGTCCCGATGGCTACGTGGTATCGGCGCACCACGACGAGGACGTCCTCGACCTCGTGGCCCAGGTCGCGCACGCGGCTGCTGCCGACCCCGGCGAGCCACGCGTGGCGACGCCAGGGGAACTCAGCGTGTCGGCGTTCAATCGGGTGAGGGTGTCGGTTGACCACGCTCGCGGCATCGCTGACCCCGTCAACGACGCGAGCCGCACGCCGACCGCCGAGGCTGTGCTCGGTCGCTTCCGGAAGTTGGCGGGCGAGAAGGTCGCGTGGCGCGACATCGTCGAGGCCTCGCTGAAGCCGGACCGCTCGATGTGGCTGTCGGCGCAGCGCCGGGAGCCGGCGCGGGCGGACCTTCCGGTTGGGCTCATCGTTCATGCGCTCCGGTACGTCGCGAATCGCCTCGGGCAGGACGGGCTCGACCTTGGCGACTACCGCCGCGGCCGGGAGGACGCACTGGCCGAGGAGCGGCAACGACTCGGCGAGCACGGCGTCCTAGCGGACCTGCTTCCGACAGCCGGTCAGATAGAGGGCCAGCTGGGCTGGAAGCCGGCGCTTGAAGCGGCCGGACTGCGGGACCGCTCGAAGGGCGCGCTGAAATCGGCTGGCGGTACACGGCGAGGCGCCCCGCCTCCCCGGCCGCAGCCGGGCATGCCGTTGGTAGCGGCCGCCGCGTTCTACGCCGCGCTGAACGGCAGCTGGCCGTCGTACACCGTGCTCCGTTCCTTCGCCCAGTACGCTGGCTTCGCCTTGGCGGCCAAGAAGGACGAGCGGTGGGCTGATGTCCTCGCTGCGGCGCGCGAGTTGCTAGCTGGCGAGGGGCTCGACGTTCCGCCCGGCGATGGCCCGAAGCCGCTCGGGAAGGGCAAGCGCCTGACGTTCCGGTATCCGGTCAGCGGCATCCCCGGCGCGCCGCCAGCACGACAGCGGCGCCTTGCGGACGGGTCGGGCGTCCAGCAGTCTTCGCGCCTCCGCTCGCGCGGCGCTGAGGTCGAAGACCTGCGGCGCGAGTGGTGCGTCATCGCGCTCCGTGTCTTCCTCGCGAGCCGGCGCCCCGCCGAGCGCGACGGTCAGCGCGCGTATGCTGACTGGCGCTGGGGGACCCGCTGGCCGGCCCACGGCGCGTTCAACAAGCACGGTGGCCTCGAAGCTCTGCGCGCCGAGGCTCGCAAGGCGAACGCCGAGGAGCAGCGGCGAACCGGCACGCCGGTCAGCGACGCGACGCTCGCTCGAGGCGAGGAACTTACTGCGCGGTTTCGACCGGCCAAGGAC
>JBOGXS010000019.1:0-4018 GCA_050693815.1 Thermoleophilaceae bacterium
CACCCGTTCGCGGCTCTGCCCCAGGCCGAAGCCTGGTTCGTCGCTCCACTTGCATGTGTTAAGCACGCCGCCAGCGTTCGTCCTGAGCCAGGATCAAACTCTCCGTGAAAGTCTGGCGTGGTATCAACGCCGGCCGAAGCCGGCTGCTCCACTGTCAGATCATGAAGAGCTGTCAAGTCATTGCTCGGGGTGCCCCGCAGGGGTCACCCCGCGGCAAGCCCTCCGCGCACACTTGCGGAAGGCTGGACTCGACGGGTCTGAATTCAGGCCCCGCCGCGAACGGCGGGGTCGAACCTGGGCGACCATATTGGTCGCGTGCACTGCTGAGTTTTCAAAGACCGTGCGCCCTCAGGGGTGGGGGCACCACCGCGCCTGAAGCGCGACGGAGCAGTGTAGCACCGCCGAGCCCGAGTCTAGCGGCGCCGCAGCCGCTTGAAGCGCCGCCTCCCCAGCTGGATCACCGCCCCGTCGAGGCGCTCCGCCGGCAGCTCGAGCGCGGAGTCGTCGAGCGCCTCGCCGTCGAGCCTGACTCCCGCCTGCGAGAGCAGCCGGCGGGCCTCAGAGCGCGAGACCCCGAACGCGTCGGCCAGCAGGGCGGGCAGGTGCACGGCGTCGCCGTTCACGCCGAACGCGTACTCCTCGACCTCGTCGGGCAGCTCGCGCCGCACGTGCAGCGTGTCGAAGCGCTCCTGCGCCGCCGCGGCGGCCGCCTCGCCGTGCAGGCGGGCGCACAGCGCGAAGGCCATGGCCCGCTTGGCGTCCCGCGCCGGCAGCGACGCGTCGGGCGGAGCGTCGAGCAGCAGCGAGTGGTAGAGCGGCATCGCCTCGTCCGGGACCCGCATCAGCTTGCCGTAGACCTCCTCGGGCGGCTCGTCCACGCCGACGTAGTTCCCGAGCGACTTGGACATCTTCTGCACCCCGTCGATCCCCGGCAGGATCGGCATCGTGAGGATCGACTGAGGCTCCACCCCGTACGCCTTCTGGACCTCGCGCGCGAGCAGCACGTTGAACTTCTGGTCGGTGGCGCCGAGCTCGATATCCGCCCGGACTGCGACCGAGTCGTAGCCCTGCAGCAGCGGGTAGAGCAGCTCCAGGATCGAGATCGGCTCGCGTGCGGAGTAGCGCTTGGCGAAGTCGTCGCGCTCCAGCAACTGGGCCACGGTCGAGGTGCGGGCAAGCCGGAACAGCTCGTCCATCGGCATGTCGAGCCACTCGCCGTTGCGGCGCACTTCGGTGCGTGACCGGTCGAGCACCTTGAAGGCCTGCTCCTCGTAGGTCTCGGCGTTGCGGTCGATCTCGGCCGGGTCGACGAACGGCCGCATCGACGAGCGCCCGCTCGGATCCCCTACGCGCGCGGTGTAGTCCCCCACGATCAGGACCACCTGGTGGCCCAGCTCCTGGAACTCGCGCAGCTTGCGCAGCACCACGGTGTGGCCGAGGTGGATGTCGGGCGTGGTGGGGTCCACCCCCAGCTTGACGCGCAGCGGCCGCCCGAGGGCCAGCTGAGGCTCGAGCTCCCCCTCCGGCAGGGCGTCGACGGCGTCGCGGGTGAGGACGCGGGCCACCTCGCCCGGCGTAGTGCGCGAGGGGGCGGGCTCGGCCCGCCCCGGAGCGATGGGCGTGTCCGTCATGAGGCCAATGCTAGACTGCCGCCTTCGCTGGGCGCCCGGTTCTTAGCCGTGCGGGCGGGCGCCAGACGCCGCCGACAACCGCATCCACGCGGATGTGGCGCATCCGTCAGCCGGGGCGCTCACCCGAGCATGCAGCAGCCGCCCACGCCCACCATTCATCCGTCTCCCCCGCGTGGACCGCGTTTCGTACGGCTTCGGGAGGCCCCGCCGCCGCCCCCCGGCCCGCCGCGCCCCGCCCGCCCCAAGCTGAAGAAGCTGCGGCTCACGTTCGTGGTGCTCGGCCTGTCGTTCCTCGCCGTGATCTCCACGGTGTTCGGCATGCTGATGGCGGTCGCCGCCGACCTGCCGTCGCTCGAGAACACGGCCGAGTACAACGCGGCCGAGAACTCGATCCTCTACGCCGCCGAGCCCGGCTGCAAGGAGCTCGACCCGAAGAAGTGCACCCGGATCGCCAAGCTGACCGGCAACCTCAACCGCATCCTGGTCAGCCAGGGCGACATCTCGCCCAACATCGAAAACGCGGTGATCGCGGTCGAGGACCGGCGCTTCTACAGCCACGAGGGGGTCGACTACACCGGCATCGCGCGCGCACTCTGGCAGGACATCCTGCGCCGCAGCGCGGCCCAGGGCGGCTCCACGATCACCCAGCAGTTCGTGAAGAACGCGCTCGCCGCACAGGGCGATCGCTCGGTCTTCCAGAAGCTGCGCGAGTCGGCGCTCGCGTACCACCTCGAGCGGGAGTGGCCGAAGGAGAAGATCCTCACCCAGTACCTGAACACGGTCTACTTCGGCAACGGCGCCTACGGGGTCGAGGCCGCCATGCGCACGTACTTCGGCGACGGCGACGAGCTGGAGGAGCGCTCCGAGTACGAGGACACGGCCGGCGTCACCCTTCCGGACGACCCCGCGCTCGAGGAGCTCGAGCCCGATCCCGACCGGCGCGAGTCCGGCGACGCCACTCCCGCCGAGGCCGCCCTGCTCGCGGGAATGATCGCCTCGCCCGCGATGTACGACCCGCTCGAGAATCCGCAGGCGGCGGCGGAGCGGCGCAACCTGGTGCTGTCACGGATGCTCGAGCAGGAGATGATCACCCGGGGCCAGTACGAGGAGGCGATCCGCACCGCGGTCCCCGACGAGGACGAGGTGGACCCCCCCGACGCCGACTCCGACCAGCCCTACTTCACGAGCTGGCTGACCAACCACCTGCTCGACCTCTACAGCCCGGGCGTGGTGTTCGGCGGCGGGCTCAGGGTCAAGACGACGCTCGACGCCGAGCTGCAGGACGCCGCCGAGCAGGCCGTGGCCGGCCGTCTGGCGGGCGTGGGCCCGAGCGCCGCGCTGGTGGCGATCGAGAACAAGACCGGCGAGGTGAAGGCGATGGTGGGCGGAACGGACTTCGACGCCCGCCCCTTCAACCTGGCCACCAACGGCCACCGCCAGCCAGGCTCGGCCTTCAAGCCCTTCATCCTGGTGCGCGCCCTCCAGGACGGCATCGACCCCAACAGCGCGTGGGCCTCGATGCCCAAGGAGCTCCCCTTCAAGGGGAGGAAGGGCCCTGAGCTGTTCGAGGTGTCGAACTACGAGGACTCGTACCTGGGCACGGCGTCGCTGTGGTCGGCCACCGCCGCCTCGGACAACTCGGTCTTCGCCGAGCTCGGGATGGAGGTGGGCCCCAAGCGAGTGGCGAGGATGGCGAACCGGATGGGCATCCGCACCGAGCTCTCGACCAACCCGGCGATGCTGCTGGGCGGCCTCGAGCAGGGCGTGACGCCGCTGGAGATGGCCTACGCCTACTCGACGCTGGCGAACGAGGGCAGGCGCGTGTCCGGCACGCTCGCCCCCGACGACAGCGGTCCAGTGGCCGTCGAGAAGGTGGAGGGCCCGGGTTCCGACAAGGAGAACGAGCGCGTCAGCGAACGCGTCTTCCCAAAGAAGGTGGGCCAGGTGACCAAGGAGATGCTCTCGCTGGTGGTCACGAGCGGAACCGGGGTGGCTGCCCAGGTCGGAGACGAGGTGATCTGGGGCAAGACCGGCACCACCGAGAACTACGGCGATGCCTGGTTCGTGGGCAGCGACGACGAGGTGACCGTGGCCGTGTGGGTCGGCTACGCGGACAGGCTGCAGCCGATGGAGTACGAGCACGCCGGCGGGCCGGTGTCGGGCGGGACCTACCCGGCCGAGATCTTCAGCGACTTCATGTCCTCCTGGCTCGAGATCCGCGAGTCGCGCGGGATCGGCGACGAGGACGAGGACACCGGCACGGTGCCGGCGCCGGTCGACTCCTACGGGGCCCCCGCCACCGAGGAGGCCGTGCCGGAGGCCGCGCCCGCGGTGCCGGAGACCGAGCAGGCCGTGCCGGAGGCCGCGCCCGCGCCTGAGGCCCCTGC
>JBOGXS010000020.1:0-3764 GCA_050693815.1 Thermoleophilaceae bacterium
CGATCTCGCGCTGCTGCTTCTCGATGGCCTTGCCGAGCGCGATCTCGCGCGCCGCGAGCTCGCGGCGCCAGGCGTGCCAGGGTCCGGGGAAGAAGCGGGCCCGCCCCGCCTCCAGCTCCAGGACGGAGGTGCCGACCGCCTCCAGGAACCAGCGGTCGTGCGCCACGAGGATCACGGCCGCGTCGAGCCCGGTCAGGTAGCCCTCGAGCCACTCGAGCGAGGCGATGTCGAGGTGGTTGGTGGGCTCGTCGAGCAGGAGCAGGTCGGGATCGCCGGCCAGCGAGCGCGCCAGCGAAGCGCGCGTGAGCTCGCCGCCGGAGAAGGTGGCGAGGCGGCGGTCGAGCTGGTCGTCGGCGAAGCCGAGCCCGTGCAGCGGAGCGAGCGCCCGGGAGCGCCAGTTCCAGCCGCCGGCGTGCTCGAGGCGGGTTTGCGCGGCCGCATAGCGATCGAGCAGGGCGGCGTCGTCGGGTCGCTCCGCCATTTGCCCCTCCAGCGCGCGCAGCCGCTCCTCGAGGTCGACGAGGTCGGAGCAGCCGGCCAGCACGTGGTCGCGCAGGCTCAGCTCGCGCTCGCGCGGCGGGCGCTGATCGTGCATCGCCACCCGCGTCCCCTTCTCGAAGACCAGCTCGCCGCCGTCCACCGAGAGCTGGCCGGCGACCATCCGCAGCAGCGTGGTCTTGCCTGCGCCGTTGCGGCCGGCGAGCGTCATGCGGTCGCCTCGCTCGAGCTTGAACGACACGCCGCGAAACAGCGGCGCCCCCGCCACGTCCTTGTCCAGCGCCGATCCGATCACCACCGCCATCGCCGCTACTCTCGCAGGGCGGTGCCCCAGTTCACGGTCAACCCCGCCTACAAGCCCGTCGCTGACCAGCCCGTGGCCCGCGCGGAGCTGGCCCGCGGCATTCGCGACGGCGACCGCTTCCAGACCCTCCTCGGGGTGACCGGCTCGGGCAAGACCGCCACGATGGCGTTCGCGATCGAGCAGGTGCAGCGGCCGGCGGTGGTGATCGCCCACAACAAGACGCTCGCCGCGCAGCTCTGCAACGAGTTCCGCGAGTTCTTCCCGCAGAGCGCGGTCGAGTACTTCGTCTCCTACTACGACTACTACCAGCCCGAGGCCTACGTCCCGAGCCAGGACCTCTACATCGAGAAGGACTCCTCGATCAACGAGGAGATCGACCGGCTGCGCCACTCCGCCACCAGCGCCCTCTTCGCGCGCCGCGACGTGATCGTGGTGGCCTCCGTGTCCTGCATCTTCGGCCTCGGCTCGCCGGACAAGTACAACGCCCAGGTGACGCTGCTCAAGCGGGGCGACATGGCGGACCGCGACGAGATCCTGCGCAAGCTCGTGGACAACATGTACACGCGCAACGACGCGGCGCTCGGCCGCGGCGGCTTCCGGGTGAGGGGGGAGACGCTCGAGGTCTTCCCGGCCTACGCCGAGTCCGCCTACCGGGCCGTCTTCTTCGGCGACGAGATCGAGCAGATCCAGCACTTCGACCCGCTCACCGGCGAGGTGATCCAGGAGGTCGAGCACGCCGGCATCTGGCCCGCCACCCACTACGCCACAGACCGGCCAACGATCGAGCGCGCCATCGGCGAGATCCGCGACGAGCTCGAGGCGCGCACGAAGGAGCTGGAGGAGCAGGGCAAGCTGCTCGAGTCGCACCGGCTGCGCCAGCGCACGCAGTTCGACATGGAGATGCTGCGCGAGCTCGGGTTCTGCAACGGAATCGAGAACTACTCGCGCATCCTCGACGGCCGCGCCGCCGGCGAGCGGCCCTTCTGCCTGCTCGACTTCTTCCCCGACGACTTCGTCTGCTTCATCGACGAGTCGCACCAGACCGTGCCCCAGATCGGCGGCATGTACGAGGGCGACCGCTCGCGCAAGCAGACGCTGGTCGACTACGGCTTCCGGCTGCCCAGCGCGCTCGACAACCGGCCCCAGACCTTCGACGAGTTCATGGAGCACACGAACCAGATCGTGTTCGTGTCGGCCACCCCCGGCGAGTTCGAGCGCAACCACTCCAGCCGCATCGTCGAGCAGATCGTGCGGCCGACCGGCATCGTGGACCCCGACGTGGACGTGCGCGAGACCAGGAACCAGATCGACGACCTCATGGAGGAGATCCGCAAGCGGGTCGAGGCCGAGGAGCGCACGCTGGTCACCACGCTCACCAAGAAGATGGCCGAGGACTTGACCGACTACCTGCTCGAGTACGGCTTCAAGGTCCGCTACCTGCACTCCGAGGTCGACACGCTCGAGCGGATCAAGATCATCCGCGAGCTGCGCCTCGGCGAGTTCGACGTGCTGGTGGGGGTCAACCTCCTGCGCGAGGGGCTCGACCTGCCCGAGGTGTCGCTCGTGGCCATCCTCGACGCCGACAAGGAGGGCTTCCTGCGCGGCGAGACGTCCCTGATCCAGACGATCGGCCGGGCGGCCCGCAACGTGCGCGGCACGGTGATCATGTACGCCGACAAGGAGACGGCGGCGATGCGCAGCGCCATCGGGGAGACGAGCCGCCGCCGCGCCATCCAGGTCGCCTACAACGAGGAGCGCGGGATCACGCCGGCGACGATCCAGAAGGGCATCTCCGACATCACCGACTTCCTGATGATGGAGTCCAAGGTGCCGACCGGCCGCGGCCGGCGCCGGCGCGACACCGAGGGGATGTCCGCCGAGGAGATCCGCCGCACGATCGTGGAGCTCGAGGAGGAGATGCTGGCCGCCGCGGACGACCTCCGCTTCGAGTACGCCGCCAAGCTGCGCGACGAGATCAAGGCGCTGCGCCACGAGTTGGACGAGGCCGAGGCCGAAGCCGGCGCCTGAGCGGAATCGAGTGTCGACTTGCTCAGCCTCAGGCCGAGTAACTCGACACTCGACGCGGGCGAGCGCAAGCCGGTGCGCTGCCCCTCCTGAGTTACGATGGCCCCGTGCCGCCTGCCGTGAAGCGCGCCGGATGCGCGCTGGTCGCCAGCCTCGCCCTGCTCGCTCTCGGCGCCCCGGCCGCCGCGGCGGCGGAGGGCGAGCTCGTCTCGGTCTCCGCCGGCTCCAACGGGGCCAAGCGGATGCTCTACCGGGTCGGCCCGTTCGAGGTGAGGCCGGGCCAGAACGAGATCGGCAACCGGATCTTCTTCGAGAAGCCCCAGGTCGACGGCTGGATCACCCGCATCCGCCCCGACCTCGTCTACACGAGCGGCCGGGTCCCGCGCGTCGACGTGATCCACCTGCACCACGGAGTGTGGGTGAACCTGAGCCGGCCCGACGCGACCCGGCCCGGCCTCGTCCCTGAGCGATTCTTCGCCGCCGGCGAGGAGAAGACGATCATGCGGCTGCCGAAGGGCTACGGCTACGCGTACGAGGCCTCGGACGTCTGGCTCCTCAACCACATGATCCACAACCTCACGCCGGTGCCGGCCGAGGTCTACATGGTCTACGAGATCGACTTCATCCCGAGGTCGTCGCCGCGGGCGCGCGGCATGAGGCCGGTGCGGCCGATCTGGATGGACGTCGAGAACGGCAGGCTGTATCCGGTGTTCGACGTCGAGAAGGGGGCCGGCAGGGGCGGCCGCTACACCTACCCACGCGACGAGCCCGACGCCTACGACGGCGGTGAGCGGCGCAACGCGTGGGTGGCCGACCGCGGCGGTGTGCTCGTGGCCACGGCCGGCCATCTGCACCCCGGCGGCCTGTACACGGACCTCTACGTCAGGCGGCGTGGGGCGCGGGTTCGCAAGCCGCGCTGCGCCCGGCGGGCGTATCG